>JBKJSJ010000144.1:0-2971 GCA_046595965.1 Ferruginibacter sp. | reverse complement strand
TTGCTTGCAGCAACAAATCCCCAGAAAAAAAATACTGTAATAAGTGTCCCAAACTGAGACCACTTAGTTGCATGTTTGTTGTCGGTAGCTTGTAGCATAATACTAATTGGTTTTTTTTGTGTGGCTGAAATTATTGCAATTTAATGAATAGGAAAAATTTTCATTGTTTAATTTGTTTGTAATGAAATCATGCTTAATTTAAAGCGTTCATAATAAACATACATATTTAATGGAAATACTTCATGTTAGTGCCGAGTGTTACCCCATGGCCAAAGCAGGTGGACTGGCAGATGTGGTTGGCGCATTGCCCAAATACCAGCAGGATCTTGGCCATACCGCCAAAGTGGTGATGCCTATGTACCGCACAAAATTTTTATTAGCCAACGAATGGGAGGTAGAACACAAAGGCAGCTTTTTTATGGGCAGCCGCTATTGCGACTTTACCATTATTAAAGAAAAAAGCAAGAAACTTGGTTTCGATTTGTTTTGTGTAGATATAAACGGCCTGCTGGATAGAGAAAATATTTATAATTATTCTGATGATACCGAAAGGTTTGTTGCTTTTCAGATAGCGGTGCTGGAATGGCTGGCCCAGTGGGACCTCAGGCCGGATATTGTTCATGTGCACGATCATCATACGGCTCTTATTCCTTTTATGATGCGCAATAGTTACCGGTACGGTGGACTGGCCAACATAAAAACTGTACTCACCATTCACAATGCACAATACCAGGGATGGATGGATTGGGAAAAATCTTCATACCTGCCCGCATGGGATACCTGGAAGAGTGGTTTGCTGGAATGGAAAAAAAATATAAACCCCTTGGCCAGTGGAATAAAATGTGCTGACCGGGTAACCACAGTAAGCCCTGGATACATGAACGAGCTACGGTATTCTGCTAATGGCCTTGAGCATTTATTTTACCTGGAAGGAAACAAATGCTCCGGCATTATCAACGGGATAGATTATGCCGTTTGGGATCCGCTAACGGATACCTATATCCTGGATAATTTTTCTGCAAAAGATGTAACTGCCGGCAAAGCACTCAATAAAAAAAAGCTCTGCGATGATTTTGATTTTGTACATGCATTGCCTTTATTTGTTTTCATTGGCAGACTGGTTGGAGAAAAAGCTGCAGATCTCTTACCCGCAGCTATTGCTGCTGCGTATGCAGTGTTAGGCAATCAATTTAGTTTTCTTATTTTGGGTAGCGGCGATCCGGCTGTAGAGCAGCAGTTGATGCAATTGCAGGGAAGCCACATTGGATATTACAACACGCAGATAAGCTATAATGAAAAACTGAGCCACCAGATGTATGCCGGTGCAGATTTTCTACTAATGCCCAGTAGGGTAGAACCCTGTGGTTTAAATCAATTATATGCCATGCGATATGGTACAGTGCCAGTGGTAAGAAGAACAGGTGGACTGCAGGATACGGTTATAGATTTTGGGGATAAAAATGGTTATGGTATCTGTTTTAATTTTGCCAGTGTGGAAGATATAGTGCAGTCTGTAAGCAGGGCAGTAACTTTATACAAAGATGAAAAACTCATGCAAAAACTGAGGCTTAGAATGATGAAGGTGGAAACCAGTTGGGAAAGCAGCGCACAAAAATACATTGATCTATATTTATCCATTTAATAAAAAAAATACAATATGGTAAGCAAAGAAGTAATAGCAGTAATACTGGGCGGCGGAGCCGGTAGCAGGTTGTATCCCTTAACGGCCACCCGCAGCAAGCCTGCAGTACCCATTGCAGGTAAGTACAGGCTGGTTGACATTCCCATTTCAAACTGCATCAACAGCAGCATTAACCGCATGTTTGTGCTCACACAGTACAATTCTGCCTCCCTGAATAAGCATATAAAAAATACTTACCAGTTTAGCGGATTCAGCACAGGGTTTGTAGATATTCTGGCAGCAGAACAAACACCCGACAGCCCCGGATGGTTTCAGGGTACCGCAGATGCGGTACGCCAGTCGCTTAAACATTTTAAGAACAACGATTTTGAATATGTACTCATTTTAAGTGGCGATCAATTATACCAGATGGATTTTGCAGAAATGATAGATAATCATACTGCATGTGGTGCAGACATTACCATTGCTACCATTCCAGTGGGTGAAAGAGAAGCACCAGAATTTGGAATATTAAAATCGGATGCAGCACATACTATCACCTCCTTTATAGAAAAACCAGCAAAAGATTTGCTTCCGCAATGGACCAGCAATACCGGCGATGAAATGAAGGAACAGGGCAGAAATTACCTGGCATCAATGGGCATTTATATTTTCAACAGGGATTTATTATTTAGTCTCTTGGAAGAGGAGAAAAAAGATGCCACGGATTTTGGCAAAGAAATTATTCCGGATGCCATCAGTAAATACAAAGTAATAAGTTACCAGTATGATGGATACTGGACAGATATAGGAAACATCTATTCTTTTTTTGAAGCCAACCTGGCACTTACACTGGATATTCCACCGTTTAATTTGTTTGATAACAGGAAAATGGTTTACAGCCGTGCACGCATGTTGCCGCCTGCAAAAATTAGTGGCACACACTTAGATAAAGCAATTATTGCCGAAGGTTCTATCATAAGGGCTAAATCTATTTCCAATTCTGTAATAGGCATCCGCAGCAGGATAGGTGAGGGTAGTGTGCTCACCAGTTGCTACATGATGGGCTGCGATTTTTATGAAACCATGGAAGAAATTGCTCACAACGAAGCCCGTGGTATTCCTAAAGCAGGCATTGGCGATAATTGCAACCTCACCAATATTATTATGGATAAAGATTGCAGGATTGGCAATAACGTTACCATCAATGGAGGCAGTCATTTGCCCGACTCTGATCATTCGCTGTATGCAGTAAAAGATGGCATAGTGGTGGTAAAAAAAGGAGCGATCATACCCGATGGATTTGTAATATAAAATGTAAATGCATTTAATAAAAAAGGTTCGTGACAA
>JBKJSJ010000459.1:0-5341 GCA_046595965.1 Ferruginibacter sp. | reverse complement strand
CCATTCTACCAATTCCTTTGTAAAAGTGATAGCGATGATAAGTATCAAAATATTTGCAAGTTTTGAATTTAAATCATCTATCGTTTCGATCTTCACAAAATCAGGAACTATTAGCGGGCATACCATTAGTTTATACATGCCAATGGCAAATATGTAAAGCATAATAGCAACCTGTGAATATGCATGATGCCTATAAATTTGGTAGTTATTTGGGCGAAGCTATAGTCTTTGAAATGTAATAAAAATTTTATTAGAGTCTCAATCAAAACGTAAACACTATACAGCATAAGCAATACCGAGCTTACAAACAAAGTAGCGGAAGATATAATTATTATTATTTTTCCGTTTTCTATTATTTTTTTAGCATCACAATAATTTTATATTTATCAATGATGTATCAAATCTTTATTACACAACCCTTCTACTTCTTTTAATACTTTTTCATTTCTGGCTGTAGTAAGCCCTGGTATTTTAAATAATATATTATGCTTCAACAATTGGCTGCATAACACAATACATTTATTTAGTAAATACTGCTTCTCCCATTGAAGCAGCGTAGTAAGACATGTTACCGGATACAAGCCCATTCTATCTATCATATCTTTCAAACCATTATTGTAAGGATAATCCCATCCTAATAAATGTAACCCGGCGCACTCACCATATTTAATTGCGTCTGATGAAAATTGGGTATTGGTTACCAACCAGCCTTCATGCAGTTTTCCATTTGTAGCAGGTTGTTTGCAAAATTGATTTTCTATATCCCTGAAACGGGAATGTACATACAGTGGAGTTTTTACATCACATTTTATCCCAGGTTTGTTGTGAAATTTACATTCTGCAAATAGTAATATATTTCCCAATTCGGCCACAACATCTACTTCATGTTGCACACATTCTCCTTTTATTAATTGCCCGGTTTTTACTTTGTAGTTCAGTTGTTTAAAAATCTCTCCAATAAATATTTCAAATGGATAGCCTGTAGGCCCCAGTTCCATTATAGCATGTTTCAATTTATATTTTGCAGCAGGTTGATTTGAATTTTGCTTTAACAACCGGAAAGCTTTTTTATAAATTTCCATTGTGGAAATACCATCCGAAGCACCTGATATTATTGTAGCTACAATTTGATTGCTTGTTGCATCATCTGCCCCTGAGCAATGCAAAGAATGTTTCAATTTTTCCGGCAAAAAAACCATCTGCTCACCGGAAGCCTGGTAACATTAAATTTTTTATGAGCGGATCTGGACATTGTTTTAAAAGATTGCTTTAGGCTTTATATGTTTTAAAATATTTTCTGTATTGTTATAATTGAATAAACTGTTTAGGTTGTTTTGCCATTCTTCCTCTTGCAATTGCTTTTTCTATTTCTACTGCAAAAAATACAATTGAGGAAACCGCACCAACTCCCAGAAACTCATTTAATGTTAAGGATTCTGTTTTAAAAATTGGTTGAAGAAATGGAATGTATGTAATACAAAATTGTAAGATCAGGCTAAGAATAACTGAACCAATCAACGGTTTGTTTGAAAATATTCCTATACTAAACAAAGATTGATTTTCTGAACGGATAGCCAATACATGCGCCAGTTGACTTAAACATAGCACATTAAAAACAATGGTTTGCCAATGCAAATCATGTTTAATAGCATACCCCTGTGTACCTAATGCAATACTTGCCATAAGTATGCCCACCCATATCATGTGTATGCCCCTGCCACCGGCAAATACACTTTCCTGTGGCGGTCGTGGCGGCCTGTTCATAATGTTTTTTTCTGCTTTCTCAAACGACAAACTGATAGCAGGCAAACCATCCGATACTAAGTTTATCCATAAAATATGAATGGGTAGTAAAGCAATAGGCAAACCGAGGATGGGCCCCATAAGCAAAGTCCACAATTCGCTTGAGTTGGTGGTCATCAGGTATTTGATAAACTTTAAAATGTTATCATAAATCCTTCGCCCTTCTTTTACCGCTTTTATAATAGTAGAAAAATTATCATCCAGCAATATCATGTGAGCGGCTTCTTTTGAAACATCGGTGCCTGTAATGCCCATTGCTATACCAATGTTTGCCATCTTTAACGAAGGGGCATCGTTTACCCCATCTCCCGTCATGGCAACAAAGTGGCCTTTTTTCTGCAGGGCTTTTACAATTTGTAATTTCTGCTCAGGAGAAACCCTGGCATATACTTTTATCTTTTCTGCTTTGGCCAAAAAATAATCATCTTCTAAAGCCGCCAACTCCTGACCTGTAATTACCAAATCATTTTCGTTGCTTAAAATACCAATTCGTTGTGCAATGGTTTTTGCAGTAAGCGGATGGTCGCCGGTAATCATTACCGGTACAATACCTGCGGTTTTACATTGAGCAACGGCATCAAATACTTCGTCCCTTGGCGGGTCTATCATACCACTTAATCCTAAAAATTGCAATTCGTTTTCACAAATATCAGTTTGTAGATTTTCTGGTACTACGTCCCAGTATCTATAAGCAAAACCCAGTACCCGCTGGCCTTTTGAGGCCATAGTATCTACCTGCTGCTGTAATGCATGTATATCAGCATTTACGCACCGATGCAATAAAATATCTGGTGCTCCTTTGGTAAAAGAAATAATTTTATTTTGATGAGAATGAAAAGTTGTCATTAGTTTTCTATCCGAATCAAAAGGAATTTCTGCCAGCCGGGGCCAGGCATTAGCTTGTACATTTTGTTCTTTAGACACTTCCATCAAAGCAATTTCGGTAGGGTCGCCTTTTATCGTTTCGCCATCAGTAGCATCGTTGTTTAATGCAAATGCATGCAACAGCAAAGAAACATTTTCCTGTTGTTTAATGGGGGATAAATCATTTCTTTCGTACAATTGCCCATTTACAAAAACCTGCTCTACATACATTTTATTTTTGGTAAGTGTGCCGGTTTTATCGGTGCAGATGTATGTAACAGAACCCAATGTTTCTACTGCAGGTAATTTTCTGATGAGGCTGTTATGCCGTATCATTCTTTTGGCTGCCAGCGCCAGCGAGATTGTAATAACGGCGGGTAATGCTTCGGGTATAGCAGCCACTGCCAATGAAATACTTGTCATTACCATTTTAATAATATCTTCTCCCCGCATTAAACCGGCAACAAAAAATAAGATGCATGCCAACAACACCACTATAGATAATTTTTTGCCGAATGATGCCATGCGCTGCTGTAATGGCGTAAGTACTTCATTGCCTTGCAGCATTTTTGCAATACGGCCCAGTTCTGTTTGCATACCTGTTGCTATTACTATACCACTACCTCTGCCATAAGTTACAAACGTACCTTTATACGCCATATTTTTTCTGTCGCCAATGGGCAATTCATCTGCTTCTAATGAATTGGTAATTTTTTCGGTAGCCTCTGATTCACCCGTTAGCGCCGCTTCTTCAATTTTTAAATTGATAGATTCGATGATGCGTATATCTGCCGGCACGGCATTACCAGCATCTAACATTACTACATCGCCAGGCACCAATTCAACAGCAGATAAAAAAGCTACTTTTCCATCACGCAAAACTTTAGCCTGTGTAATGGCCATTTGTTTTAAGGCATGCATGGCCTTTTCCGCACGGTACTCCTGAATGAAACCTACTATTGCATTTAGCAGAACAATGATAAGAATAACGATGGTGTCTTTAAGGTCGCCAATGATGCCGGATACAAGTGCTGCTGTTAGCAATATCAAAATCATCACATCTTTAAACTGCCCCAGAAAAATACCTGCAATTGTTTTCTTTTTTCCTTCCTGCAATTGGTTGGGGCCAACCTGCAATAATTTTTCTGCTGCTATGGAAGCAGACAAGCCTTGTGCATTAGAGCCTAAAGATTTAAAAATATCGGTTATGGTTTGTTTGTGCCAGTTCATAAAATGATTTGTTCTACACTACATTGTGTGTAAATGATAACCGAAAGTTATTTGAAACCTCTTTTTTTGTAAAATGATCTAAGTAAGTTACAAAATACTTGTGTTTCAATTTTTATTAAAAACCAGCAATGGTACTTTTGACTGAAAAGACAATTCCTCTGATTTGCTTGACAGGAAAAGTTTCTGAAAAAATGTTCTTTACTGATTTGTAAACATGATTACAACCGATGGCATCTTTATCCTGATTTGGTTTTCCAGATTTTCAATCAACGAATGTGTACCATCATTTTTTTCAAAATATAATTTCAACCCGTATTTGAATGCTTTCTTAAAAGCTGCTTCAATCGTTTTTTCATCAAATGAAATTTCATCAGGCCATGTAAAATGTACTACTTCAATTTTTGTTTTAAGCGGCTGTGCAAAAGCAACCACTTTTTTTATTTCTTCAGGATAGTTGCGTAAATCTGTTGCATACAATATACTCTTTACATCAGCAACTTTGTTGTTTTTGGGAACAGCAAGCACTGGTATTGCTGATTTTGTAATGAGATTGCCGGTATTGGTGCCAAATATCTTTTTAAGCTTTCCGGCTCCTCTTGTGCTGATACAGATATAATCAATACCGGGGGTTCTACTGCAATAATCAAGAATAGAAATATTAGTACTGATACCCTGAACAATTATACAGGAATCTTTACCCGGTTTTACATTCATTTGCTTGTATATTTCTGCAATAAATTTTTAAAACTCTGTGCTCCATAATTCTTTTTCCTGCTCTGCATATTTTTCAAAATAAGCATCCGACCAATCTGTAGCCCTCAAAATATAAAGTACATGCACAAATACTAATCCAATTTTTTGCTGAGAAGCCCAATGAATCGCAAATCGGATCCCACTTTTTGAATTAGCGGAAAAATCGGTCGGGACGAGTATTTTTTTTATGCAAACGAACCTTATAGAGTTGTTTAAAATACCGCCTTTATTCTTTTACAAAGTATGAGAAATGTCACTTCAAACTATGATTGCTGTTGGCATTTTTAAATTACCCTACAACTTTGGCTCGTAAAGTAAGGCTTAAAGTAAAAATATTCTTTTGAGAAGCCAAATTTACTGATTGTGTTGGGCAAAGTAATTTTATGTTCAATACTATTTTGTCTGCTTGGGGGATAGGTGGGCATGGGGGGGAGCATTTTTGGCTCTTTTGCAAGGTTGGCTTTGTGTCGGGGTTTTGTGTGCCTTGCAAATGTGCTAAAAATAGTGTGGGGTCGGGTAAGCAAAGTCATGTAAAATTGAATGTGAGTAGGATGCTTTTAGGGTGACATACAACTCATCATTTACCGTAAAACCTGGCTTCAGGCAACATAAACTTAAATTGACGTTCCTCACCGCTTCACTTCCTTTAAGCCTTATATGTTGATGAAGGCTTTTCTTACTTTAAGTAAGT
>JBKJSJ010000349.1:0-4789 GCA_046595965.1 Ferruginibacter sp. | reverse complement strand
AACCAGCAGTACGATATAATAATAGCAACCTGCAGAACGACCTTTTTACAAAAAACCACTGATTACGGTACTTCCTGGCGTGTGTACAGAACCATTTCTGTAGCCGACCAGATTTATATAAAAGCCAAACGCATCCGCACAATACAGGAAAAAAAAATGCAGCGCATAGGAGATGATATTAAAAGCGAATTTGAAGGAATTTTAAATTACAGTATCATCGGATTAATACAACTGCAGATTTTTGATGATGACATGGAGCAGTTACCGGTGGAAGATGTAAAAAATTATTACGACGGAATTGTGCAGCAGGCCAAACGGCTGATGCAGGATAAAAACCATGACTATGGAGAAGCATGGCGGGAGATGAGCCAGGAAAGTTTTACTGATTTAACCTTAGCTAAAATACTGCGCATAAAACAAATTATTGCCAACGAGGGTGCAACTATTGCCAGCGAAGGCATAGATGCTAATTTTTATGATATAATCAACTATGCATTATTTGCACTGATATTAATTGATGAAGGAAAACAATAATTATTTATGAAACTAACGGTTAGCATTGCCCGTATTATCACGGGACTTTTATTTATTTTTTCCGGCCTGGTAAAAGCCATAGATCCTCGTGGGCTGGCTTATAAAATGCAGGAATTTTTTGAAGCCTGGGCCAATGCAGGGTTTATGAAAAGATTGATGGAACAACTAGGGCATTATGCCTTATCTTTTTCCATCATCATGATAACACTGGAAGTAGTAGTAGGGCTTTCATTGTTGCTGGGTTGGCACAAAAAAATTACAACCTGGGTACTTTTATTGTTGATTATTTTCTTTACGTTTCTTACTAGTTATGTTTTATTCAGCGGAAAAATAAGAGCTTGCGGATGCTTTGGAGATTGTATCCCTATTACACCCATTCAAACTTTTACAAAAGATATTATATTATTGCTGCTGTCAATATTATTATTGCTGAAGCAGCAATATATTCTCCCGGTGTTTAAACCTTTTTTGGCAGCACTCATTATTTTGAGTGCCTGCATTGCTACGCTTTTTTTGCAATGGTATGTGCTCAGGCATTTGCCATTGAAAGATTGTCTGCCTTATAAAAAAGGAAACAATATTATAGAACTGCGAAAGATGCCGGCCAATGCAATACCGGATAAATATGACCTGAGTTTTGTATATGAAAAAAATGGAGAACAAAAAGAATTCAGCATCGATGCGTTACCCGATAGTAGCTGGACATTTGTGGATAGAAAACAAAAGCTAACTGTGCCGGGTAAAAATAATATTCCTGCTATCAACGATTTTTCATTAACTACCGCAGCAGGAAATGATAGCACCGATGCCATATTTAATCAATCGAAAACTTATTATATTTTGTTTATAAAAGAGCTGCAGCATCTTCCCGGTAAATTTAAAGAAGACCAGGCTCTGGTTTTGGCTGCTGCAGAAAAAGGAACTCCGTTTTATATTGTTACCGCACAAAGAGACGGGGTAGAAAAAAGATTTGGGAAATTGTTTTTAAAGGGAGTAAAAGTTAATGTTCCCATTTTTACCTGTGATGCTACCGCCATTAAAACCGCAGCCAGGGCCGATTTGGTTTTATATAAAATGAACAGAGCAGTAGTAGAAAACAAATGGGGCTGGGCAGATTTTGATGAGGTAGTGTTGGAGTAGCGTTTTTTAAAAGTTTGAAAAAATTAAGAGGTTTAAAGAGATTAAGGTTTTTTTAGGCTTGCCATCCATTAGTAACTTCAAAGTATTCACTATTGACCAATTGACTATTGACTATTCGACATGCATTATCTTCTAAAAAAAATATTGTATTCCTTACTGGTGCTGCTGGGGGTGGCCATGTTGGTATTTGTAATGTTCCAGGGTTTTGGCGATCCGGCCCGAATGATAGTGGGACAAACCGGGGATAAAAAAACACTCGAGAATATCCGCAAAGATTTAAACCTGGATAAACCAAAATGGAAACAATTTATTTTATACGTGAATGATATTTCGCCCATTGCAATTCACCGAAAAGAAGAGATTGCAAAAAAAGAATTAAAAGGTTTTTTTATTGGAAACAAAGATTATCAATTGGGGATTAAAGTTCCTTACCTTGGCAAAAGTTACCAAACAAAAAAATCCACCATAAGTATTTTATCAGAAGCTTTGCCGGGTACTATAGTGCTTGCGGTTACTGCCATGATGTTTGCCTGCATCGTAGGAATATTTTTAGGTGTGATAGCAGCCGTTAATAAAAATACCTGGCTCGATAACACGGCTGTGTTTGGAAGCATAGCGGGCATTTCGGCTCCTTCTTTTTTTATGGCAATACTGGTAGCCTATTTTTTCGGCATTGTGCTGCATTCTTACACAGGATTGAATCTCACAGGAAGTCTTTATGAAATTGATGAAGTAACGGGGGAAAAATACCTGGCAATAAAAAATCTTATTTTGCCGGCATTTACATTGGGTATTAGACCGCTTGCCATGATTACACAACTAACCCGCAGTTCTATGTTAGATACGCTTTCGCAGGATTATATGCGCACTGCTTATGCCAAAGGGCTAAGCCGGCATGCTGTAATTTTTAAGCATGCGCTAAGAAATGCATTGAACCCTGTAATAACAGCCGTTACAGGCTGGTTTGCAGAATTGCTGGCCGGTGCTTTTTTTATAGAATATATTTTTGGCTGGAAAGGCATAGGAAAACTTACTGTAGATGCATTGGAAAAATTAGATTACCCGTTGGTGATGGGAGCCGTATTATTTAGTGCAGTTATTTTTATCCTGATAAATATTTTTTCGGATATACTTTACCGTTGGGTAGATCCCCGGATAAGGATACAATAAAAAACCGTTGCAAATCTGCAACGGCAATGGTTTTATTTGATTAAATAAAATTATTATGCTTCTCCCAATACTACCAGCAGTGCATAAATAACCCCAGGAATAAAAAATAAAAGGGTTAGTAAAAGACTGATCCAAAATTTATTATTTATTTCTCCTTGATGAAGATAAACTGCCAGTGGTGGCAACAAAATAGCCAAAACAATCAATAGCGTTTTGTCTGTACTCGGTGCCGCTCCATTGCGTTGTTCTTTTTTGTATTCCTTCAGTTCATTTCTTACTTCTTTAAATCTTAGTTTTCTTTCTTTCCGGGAAAGATTTTTAAATTCGGCCAATGCTTTTTTTAATGAATTTGCAGGAACAGGATCAGAAACTGTGGGTGTACTGCTGCTGCTACCGGGAATTACGGATGCAGCCATCAGTGGGGCGGTTAAAATACTCATACAAATGAGTATCATGATTGATTTGTAAATGATTTTTTTCATATAATTAGTGTTATTTTTTTTAAAGATAAACAGTTTATGTATGATGAATTATTTTTCTGGGCAATTATTATAAAAAAATAAATTTTGGTTTATAAATTGTCATTCTTAATGATCAAATAATTGCCTGTATAATAAAGTAAAATATGTTCTTCAAAATTTTCATTATTTCTTTTAATTAATTCAGTCCATTTTTCAATCTTATTATTCTTGTATATTAATTTTAGCAATTGCACAAACAACACCGGCTTTATACCTCAATGGTTACTACCTTTGGGGCGAAAATGAAAGCCATATTTAAAAAATAATTATTACATGAAAGAAGTATATATCCTCTCTGCCGTTCGTACTCCAATCGGAAGTTTTGGGGGTTCATTAAAAGATTTTTCTGCCACAAAGTTGGGTGCCATTGTTATTAAAGCAGCGTTGGAAAAAGCAGGTATAAAACCGGAACAGGTAAATGATGTTTTGATGGGTTGTGTTATTCAGGCTAACCTTGGCCAGGCTCCTGCCAGGCAGGCCGCCAAGTTTGCTGGGTTACCAAATGAAGTCAATTGTACCACCATCAATAAAGTATGTGCAAGTGGTATGAAAGCGATTGCACTTGCTGCACAAAGTATTTTATTGGGCGATGCAGATATCGTTGTGGCTGGTGGAATGGAGAGCATGAGCAATGTTCCATATTACTCCGATAGTATGCGTTGGGGAAATAAATACGGCAATGTAAATTTAATAGATGGGCTTGCCAAAGATGGCCTCACTGATGTGTATGATGGTAAGGCAATGGGCAATGCTGCAGAATTGTGTGCATCAACTTGCAACATTAGCCGGGAAGATCAGGATGCATTTGCCATAGAAAGTTATAAACGCAGTCAGGCGGCTTTAAATTCCGGGAAATTTGAAAATGAAATTGTTCCCGTAGAAATTCCACAACGAAAAGGGGAACCGGTTTCATTTGCAAAAGATGAAGAACCTTTTAATGTGAAATTTGAAAAAATTCCTGAACTCAAAGGGGCTTTTATAAAAGATGGGACCGTTACAGCAGCCAATGCTTCTACCATGAATGATGGCGCAGCAGCCTTGGTTTTAATAAGTAAAGAAAAGGCTGATGAATTAGGTCTGAAGCCTATAGCAAAAATAATTGCTTTTGCAGATGCTGCACAGGCTCCCGAGTGGTTTACTACCACACCTGCAATAGCAGTTCCTAAAGCTGTAGCCAAAGCAGGCTTGCAAATGGAAGATATCAGTTACTTTGAATTAAATGAAGCATTTGCTGTTGTAGGCATTGAAAATTCTAAACGTATGAAATTAGAGCTCACCAAAGTAAATGTAAACGGAGGAGCCGTTTCGTTGGGGCATCCTTTAGGCGCAAGCGGTGCAAGAATTATAGTAACGCTAATAAATGTTTTAAAACAAAACAATGCCAGGTTTGGGGCAGCGGGCATCTGTAATGGAGGTGGGGGAGC
>JBKJSJ010000215.1:0-4530 GCA_046595965.1 Ferruginibacter sp. | reverse complement strand
GTAGAAATGGAAAACGTATTGGTTTAATGTGCCAAATGGACAGGCAAAAAGCATGAAAGCAATAAATGAAAACAAATAAGCATGATTAATACAATACAACAAAACCTGACCGCATTGTAGCAAAAGCTACTCCAGAACAAAAAAGGGAATTAAAAAATCTTTCGGAATCACAAATAAAAAAAAAGACCTCGCAGGAGAAAAAATTGAAAATATATTAACCAATGCTCCTGGAAACAATGCGCCGATAAGGGGCGTGAAAATAATAAGAGAAAACGGTTGGTTTGCAGCACGTCCGTCAGGAACAGAAGATATTTATAAGATTTATGCTGAAAGTTTTTTGAGTAAAAATCATCTTAACAAAATTATTGATGAAGCACAAACCATTGTCAATGCTGCACTACAGATAAATTAAACAAACGCATGAAATTAAAATTGATTCCCGCAGCACATGAGCTCATATCAAACATGAGAAACTTTTTTCAGGCAAGTGATACTAATCTCAACTATTTAAATGAAGAACCACTGAGAGAAGAACTATTCAGTTCCGATCAAATGGAACATTTCGGTAAAACACTGGCTGAAAGACATAAATTAAGTACTGCCCCCGCAAAAGATCATTTGCTGAAACGGCTTGAAGACAATGAAGACACTTTACAGGAAGTGCGAAAATTGCTGACAGATTCAATAAAAAAAAACTACCAGGTAACGCCGGCCGGCGAATGGCTGATTGACAATTTCTACCTGGTAGAAGAACACATCCTGATCGCTAAAACACATTTCCCAAAAAATTACAGTGAAGATTTACCCCAGCTTCTAAATGGCACATCATCAGGGATTACACGCAGTTATGACATTGTTCTCCAGGTAATTTCTCATAGTGATGGAAGAATAAATATCGAAAGCCTTGGCCGTTTTGTGAAGGCATACCAGGCAATTACCAATTTAAAATTGGGTGAACTGTGGTCTATTCCCATTATGCTTCGCCTGGCTTTAATTGAAAATATCAGGCGTGTATCTGCCCGTATCGCAATTGACAAAGTTGACAGGAACCTTGCTGACTACTGGGCGAAAAAAATGATTGACACTACAGAAAAAACACCTAATAAACTAATACTGGTACAAGCCGATATGGCCAGGTCGAACCCGCCGATGAAGGGCGCATTTGTGTCTGAATTAATTCGCCAGTTACGCGGAAAGGGTCCTGACCTGGCATTGGTGCTTAACTGGATAGAACAACAATTATCCGGAAGCGGGTTAACAGGTACCGAATTGGTAAATTCTGAAAATCAAAAACAGGCTGCAGACCAGGTTTCTATAAGCAACAGCATTGGAAGCCTACGGTTACTGGGAGCAATGGATTGGCGGGGCTTTGTTGAATCACACAGCATTGTTGAACAAATATTGTTACAGGATCATGATGGAATTTATGGGCTGATGGATTTTGACACCCGTGACCGCTATCGTCATGTGGTGGAAAGCATTTCAAAGAAAAGCGATGTAAGCGAGGAGGAAGTAGCCCGTATTGCTATACAATTATCGCAAGAGAGTGCACCATCATCAGGAAGTGACCAAAGCACTGCGCATGTTGGATACTACCTGGTAGGAATGGGTACGGCACAAACAAAGAAATTGGCAAACATGCGGGTAACTGGTATGCAAAAGATTCAGCTGGGTATTAAAAGGCATGCTTTTCCGGTTTATTTATTTTTAATTTTTCTAATAACGATTGGCATAAGCGCTGCTATTTTCTTTAAAGTACATACAGAAACAAAAAATAGTTGGCTGCTCGGGATAGTTAGTATTCTTGCCTTAATATGTGCAAGTCAGCTTGCCATTTCGGTGGTTAATTTTTTTGCTATGTTACTGGTTAAGCCAAATCTTCTGCCGAGAATGGATTACTCAGGAAAAATACCTCCTTCATCCAGTTCGATGGTAGTAGTTCCGGCAATGCTTACTACTGTTACTGAAATAGAAAATCTGGTAGAGGCTTTGGAAGTCAGGTTTCTGGCAAACAGGAAGGAACACTTATATTTTGGTTTACTTACAGATTTTACAGATGCTTCGCATGAAACACTTCCCGGAGACCAGGTACTTTTAGATACCGTAAAGAATGGAATTGAAGCGCTGAATAAGAAATACCAAAGAGAAAAGAATGATCTGTTCTTTCTTTTTCACCGGCCCCGCCAATGGAATCAGCAGGAAAACGTATGGATGGGCTACGAAAGAAAACGTGGTAAATTGTCAGATTTAAATGTCTTACTAAGAGGGATTTCAAAAGAACATTTTTCGTTGATCATAGGTAATCAATCTGTTTTTCCGAAAATACAATATGTAATTACATTAGATGCAGACACCCAATTGCCACTCGGATCCGCATGGAAGTTAATCGGAACCATGGCACATCCGTTGAACCGTGCCTGGTACGATGCAAAAAAGAAACGGGTAACAAAAGGATATGGAATATTGCAGCCGAGAATAACCATTAGCTTGCCGGATATAACCGGTTCCCGATATACCCGCATGCACGGAAATGAACCAGGCATTGATCCTTATACACGTGCATCTTCAGATGTTTACCAGGACTTGTTCGGCGAGGGTTCTTATATTGGAAAAGGAATTTATGATGTTGATATATTTCAAAAAGTGCTTGATGATAAGTTTCTGGAAAACCGCATTCTTAGTCATGATCTTTTAGAAGGTTGTTATATACGCTCAGGATTACTAAGCGATGTTCAATTGTTTGAGAAATATCCAACAACCTATAATGCAGATATGAAAATGAGGTTGCGCTGGATACGTGGCGACTGGCAGATTTTTCCGTGGATTTTACCATGGGTTAAAGATCCCGAAAATCATTTGTATAAAAATCCCATTTCTGCATTATCCCGCTGGAAAATATTTGACAATATGCGACGCAGCCTTGTACCCATTGCGCTGACAGTATTATTGTTAGTAGCATGGCTTGTTCTTCCGGCTGCTTTATTCTGGACGATTGCAGTTTCCGTAATTATCGTTTTCCCCATATTTATCACCTCAGTCTGGGATGCCCTCAGTAAGCCAAAAGATGTTGTATTAAAACACCACATTAAAAATTCTTTACAGAGTATCAGGGATGTTACTGTCAAAACTTTGTTCATGCTCATTTGCCTTCCTTACGAAGCATTTGCAAATTTGACTGCCATCATACGCACACTGTGGAGAATGATCATTTCAAGAAAACATCTGCTGGAATGGAATCCGAGTTCCCATGGGGTACATGCAGATCAATCCGATTTACGAATCTCTTATTCTTTGATGTGGATAGAGCCGGTTCTAACGGTAGTTGTCTTTTCGATTTTAGCGATGTATTCACCTGAAAAATTGGTTATAGCAGGCCCTGTATTATTGCTGTGGTTCATTGCTCCGTTTATTACTTGGTATGCAAGTAAACCTTTAGAGAAGCAGGTTGCCATACTTACCATTGATCAAACTATTTTTCTTCAAAAGCTTACGAGGAAGACCTGGAGTTTCTTTGAAACTTTTGTTGTTGCCAGCGACAACTGGTTACCGCCAGATAATTATCAGGAACAACCTGTAGAACAAATAGCACATCGCACTTCTCCCACCAATATCGGCCTGTCACTGCTTGCCTACGTAAGTGCCTGTGATTTTGGTTACATAACAACCAGTCAGTTTATTGAACGTACAAAAAATACAATCAAATCACTGGAGAAAATGGAACGGTACAATGGCCATTTTTATAATTGGTACGATACCGAATCACTGGATTCACTGCAACCAAAATATATCTCTACAGTTGATAGTGGAAATCTTGCGGGTCATTTGCTGGTACTAAGGCAAGGCTTATTGGCATTGCCTCATCAAAAAATTATCAGTATAAAGCTATTCGAAGGGCTTCGTGATACATTCCGTGTACTAACAGACACGATATCCGAAAATAATATTACGTTGACGGAACAACTTGCCATTGACCTGGATACAATCTGTAAAGCTGAGGTAACTGATTTATATGAAATACAAAAACTTCACGAAGATTTTGCAAAAAAAATGAATCCCATAGTTGAAAAACTAGATGGCGACCCGGATAGTGAAACATACCGATGGAAGCAACTTCTTATTGCACAATCAGAACAGGTAAATCAATATCTTCAATTTTTTGCGCCCTGGTTTTTATTGCAGTCTGCCCCTTCTTCATTCAAAGATATTGTTCCCCCTGATGCAAACTCTACCTGGAATGAATTATTAAAAAAGACAAAAGAAATGCAGGCTAAGGTGAATGCCAGGCAAAAAGAGAATAATACTTCAGATGAAAATCATTGGTTTGAAATAATGCATGCCGCCTTAAAAAAAGCAATTCACCAGGCAGGCGAATTAATTACAGCATCTGAAAATCTTGCCCAGCAATGCAATGCGTTAGCGGACATGGAATGGGATTTTTTGTATGATAAATCAAGCCACCTTTTTTCCATTGGCTACAATGTGCAGGAACACCGTATAGATGCCAGCTATTATGATTTGCTCGCTTCCGAA
>JBKJSJ010000190.1:0-2799 GCA_046595965.1 Ferruginibacter sp. | reverse complement strand
AAAAGTGGAAACTAAAGAGGGTGAAGGTTCTCAATTTATAATTATCTTACCAGCCTAAATAATAAACTCAGCAAATGAAAATTTTAGTAGTAGATGATGAAAAAGATGTGCAGGTTCTTTTTGAACAGCGCTTCAGAAAAGAAATTAAAACGGGAGAAATGAATTTTGTTTTTGCCTTCTCCGGCGAAGAAGCCCTATCCTACCTTAACGGGCATGAGCATGAAGCAGTTTTAATTTTATCTGATATTAATATGCCCGGCATGAGCGGCCTGGAACTGCTGGCCCACATTAAACAAAAATACCACAAACCACCTCCGGTGGTAATGATGATAACTGCTTATGGCGATGCAGAAAATTACAATACTGCAAAGGACCTGGGTGCCGATGATTTTTTAACCAAACCGGTTGACTTTACTGCATTAAAAGAAAAACTTAAAACAGCAATCTAATGGCAAAAATTTTAGTGGCCGATGATGAAACAGACCTGGAAATGCTCATCAAACAAAAGTTTCGTCAGAAAATAAGAGAAAATAAATACGAATTTATTTTTGCTATAAATGGCAATGATGCACTCGACAAAATTCAGCAGCATCCTGATATAGATATTGTACTAAGCGATATAAACATGCCCGAAATGGATGGCCTCACATTGCTCAGCAGGCTTAGCGAAACGAGCCCGCTTATAAAAGCAGTAATAGTTTCTGCTTATGGCGATATGGATAATATCCGCACGGCCATGAACCGGGGTGCATTTGATTTTATTACCAAGCCCATAAATTTTGATGACCTTTCGCTTACCATGGAAAAAACTATCCGCCATGTGGACCAGATAAGAGAAACCCTTAAAGCCATTAAAGAAAATAATATTCTTAAAATGTATGTAGATGAAACGGTGCTCAACTTTATGGGCAGCCGGGAATTTGAAGCTTCTTTAATAGCCAATGAAACGCTTGAAGCCACCGTAGCTTTTATAGATATCTGCAGCTTTACTTCTATCAGCGAAAACGAGCCACCCGACCGGGTTGTGCAGTTACTAAACAGTTATTTTGATGTAATGGTAAAAGAGATTATTGCGCAGGGTGGCCATATAGATAAATTTATAGGCGATGCCATCATGGCGGTGTTTAGGGGCGAATATCATTTAGACAGGGCCATTGATGCCTGCATTGCCATAAGAACACAAATAGAAAAATTACCGGCACTGTATGAACATGTTTCTTTTAAACCAAAAGTTTCTATAGGGATTAATAGTGGCGAAATGATTTCGGGCAATATTGGTTCTGCAAGCCTGCGGCGGTTAGACTATACCGTTATAGGCGATACCGTAAACGTAGCACAACGCCTGCAGGCCGCTGCCACACACAACCAGATAATAATTAATGAAGCTGCTTACCAAAAAGTAAAACAATCTTTCAACTGCCAATCTGTAGGCGAAGTCGTTTTAAAAAATAAATCTGTACCGATGATGATTTACGAAGTGATGGATTAAAAACAACTTTGGCAAAGTTTTAATCCTTTGCCAAAGTTTACATTAAACTCATTGTGTAGGTTTCACCAGCTCCTTAATATGATACTCCTGTATCAACGCTGGATTTTCCGGCGATAACGTAAAATAAATTTCCATATTTATTTTTTCTCCTTCCATAATAAAAGAACCCCGTAACTGATTCTCTGGTTTCATTTCTTTTACAGCAATTATTTTTCCGGCTTTGGCATATAAATCTTTTGCCTGTTTTTTCAAACTGTCAATCGGGTAATCAGGAAAAAAGTTTTCGGCAAAGATGCCGCTCTGTTCAGCATTATTCCAGTCGGGTAAAATCTTAAGCAGTTCTTTTTTGCGTTGCTCTAAAATTTTGGATGGTACAATTTGTCTTGGTTGCAGTCCTGCTATTTTAATCAAAGTATCCAGCACACGCAGGTTTATGCTTCCCATGGGTGAGTAGGTACGGTTGGCAAAAGCAACCACGCCAATGCCATAATCGGGCATAATGCGCCACTGGCTGCCAAATCCAGGCAGGCCGCCACTGTGAGAAATATAAGTTCTGCCACCGCAGTCTTTCATCCAGCCTAAACCATAGCAATAGGCTGATGTTGTAGCACAGGTTCTTCCATCAGGAAATTTATAATCCGGAACAAATCCATTCCATCTCCATGGATGATGCATCTCTCTCACCGAACTTCTTTTTATGGGACCATCATCTTTTGTATTGTTGGGCGGCCAGGCAGCAAGATGAAAAGCCATGTAATTTGCAAACTCATCAATGGAACTTATCATGGCACCCATGGCACCCCAGCTTCCATCTTTGGTATCATGCAGCAAAACTTCTTCATTCCATTTCTCATTCAGCCAGCGGTAACCATGCGCCAGTTTATCAGCAACAACATCCCCATATTCATAGGTTGTTGTTTTCATACCCAGTGGCTCAAGAATATTTTTTTTGATATAATCCTGGTAACGCATGCCGCTAACCTTTGTAATGATCCTTCCCTGCAAAGCAAAACCAAGGTTGCTGTATTCATAAGCGATGCCCGGCGGGTTTGAAAAAGAAATTTGTTTGCCGATAAATTCCATCAGGTCTTTATCAGCATCTGCAAGTTGCCTGTCGCCCCAGGGATTATCTTCGGGAAAGCCTGCGCCATGCGACATCAAATGCCGTACAGTTATGTGAGGTGCATCGGCCGTTGGATATTTTACATTTTTCAATTCGGGGATATAAAAATAAGCAGGGTCATCTAAATTCAGTTTGCCTTCATCCCTCAATTTTAAAATAGCCATGCAGGTAAAACTTTTACTCATGG
>JBKJSJ010000164.1:0-16548 GCA_046595965.1 Ferruginibacter sp. | reverse complement strand
CCCTCGTGCCTTTTTTTGGTACAGAATTTTTGCCCCCGTTTAACGAAGGAAGTTTTACGGTAAATATGGTAGCTCCTGCAGGAACATCACTAACCGAAAGCAATAAACTGGGCACAGTAGTAGAACAGCAAATTCTTAAAGTACCTGAAGTGGCACTTACAGCACGCCGTACCGGAAGGGCAGAGCTTGATGAACATGCAGAGCCGCCCAGTTCATCAGAAATAGAAGTGGCGTTAAAACCTGGCGGTCGCAAAAGAGCTAAAGTGCTGGAAAATATCCGTAAAAATTTATCTGTAATAAAAGGCGTATCCATAAATATTGGTCAGCCCATTTCACACCGCTTAGATCATTTACTTTCCGGTGTAAGGGCACAGGTAGCCGTTAAAATTTTTGGCAACGATTTATTAACCCTCCGTTCCAACGCTGAACAATTAAAAAGTGTAATCAGTAATGTGCCCGGTGTGGTAGATGTGCAAATAGAAAACCAGGTGATGGTGCCGCAACTAATGATAAAACTTGACCGCATGGCCGTGCAGCGTTACGGCCTGCAGGTGGGCAAGGTAGCCGATGAACTGGAAGTTTTTTATAATGGTAAAGTGGTAAGCCAGATATTGGATGGGCAAAAAAGTTTTGATATTGTTTTAAGAACAGATGACAGTACCCGCAAAAATATTGATGCCATCCGCAATACACAAATTGCCACATCGGATGGTTCTTTAATTCCCTTACAGCAAATTGCCAGCATAGAATTGGAGAACAGTATTAATGCAGTGAACCATGAAAATACCCAACGCCGCATTGTGGTTTCTGCTAATGTGCAGGGCCGGGACCTGGGAAGTACCGTGGGAGAAATGCAGGCTGCTGTAAAAAAAGATTTGAAGTTGCAGGATGGTTATTATCTGCAATGGGGTGGCCAGTTTGAGAGCCAGCAATCAGCATCAAAATTAATTACCATTCTAAGTATCTTTTCCATTGCCGGTATTTTCCTGGTGTTGTTTAGTCATTTCAGAAGCAGCAGGATCGCTTTTCAGATTATGCTGAATATTCCATTGGCTTTAATAGGAAGTGTGATAGCAGTGTTGCTTACCGGTGGAGTTTTTTCTATTGCCACCATGGTAGGTTTTATTACCCTAACGGGCATCGCATCCAGAAATGGAATTATGATGATAAGCCACTACATACATTTGGTGCAGCATGAAGGAGAAGTGTTTGGTGATAAAATGATTATCCGTGGTTCGTTGGAAAGATTGGTGCCGGTCCTGATGACGGCACTGGTAGCGGCTTTTGCACTCATTCCCTTAACCATGGATGCCACAGCGCCGGGCAAGGAAATTTTATACCCGGTTGCTACTGTTATTTTGGGTGGCCTGGTAAGTTCTACTTTATTAGATATGATCGTTACGCCAGTAGTTTTTAAAATGTTTGGAGAAAAAGCATTGAAGAAATATTTGCATTCACAACAACAAGAAATTTAATTATTAAAAATAAATTAGTCCTAACAATACAAAAATTCACATTTAAAAAAATCAATTATGAAAAAGTTATTTTTTATTGCCGCACTTCTCCTGTCAACAGGATTTGTTTTTACAGCCTGTTCCGGTAATGACAGCAAAGTAAAAACTGAGCAATTAGCCAAAGATGAAACCTACACCTGTACTATGCACAATGAGGTGATGAGTGACAAACCGGGAAAATGCCCAAAATGCGAAATGACTTTAGTGAAACAAAAAATGACAGCCGAGCAAATGAAAATGATGAAAGAAGGCACGTACACTAAACCAAAAGAATAAATACAAGTTATTGGTAACAGCTGGTATAGGTATTGCAAAAATATACCCTGGTAAATATTGAAATTAAAAACAACTTCATCAATCATTCCTGCACTTGCAGCACGCTGCTTATGGTGAGGTTGTTTACTTTATTATTGATTCAGATTTCAAGTGGCTCCTGTTTATTTTTACACTGCCTTGGGCAATGGCATTAATTCTTTACCAGCTTCATAAATAAGAAATAATAAATGGAACATCAACAAAAATATACCTGCCCTATGCATCCTGAAATTATGCAGGACAAACCGGGCAACTGTCCCAAATGCGGAATGACCTTAGTGGCAGTAAAAGACGAAGCCGACAAATCCGCTTCACATTTGCAAGCTACTCACAGTAAACCAGCAGCCGCACATACAGGCCATAAGGTTGAACCTATTGAAACGGCCAAAGCTGATTTGAATAAAGGAGAACAAAGTTTTCAACGATATACCTGCCCCATGCACCCGCAGATTGTTCAGGATGCTCCAGGCAAATGCCCTTTGTGTGGAATGACACTGGTGCCGCTCACAAAATCAAAAGATGGTTCCTCCCACCCTTCACATTCATCAGGCATTGCAGATTTTAAAAAAAGATTTTATGTAGTGCTGTCACTTACTATTCCCATTATGCTATTATCCGAAATGATACAGCAATGGATGAACATCCAGATCAGTTTTCCGGGTTCACAATATTTACTGCTGGCCTTGTCATCCATTGTTTTCTTTTATGGAGGCTGGCCTTTTTTAAAAGGTTTGGTGGGCGAAATAAGGGTAAAAAATCCCGGCATGATGACCCTGATTGGGTTTGCCATTTCAGTAGCATACATCTACAGCGTTGCCACTGTATTAGGATTGGAAGGCATGGATTTTTTTTGGGAACTTGCCACACTTATTTTAATCATGCTGTTAGGGCATTGGATTGAAATGAAATCTGTAGCAGGCGCATCCCGGGAACTTGAATTATTGGTGCAATTAATGCCCGATGATGCCCACCTCGTGGATGGAGAAAAGCTAACTGATGTAAAAACATTAACACTCAAAGAAGAAGATGTAATATTGATAAAGCCGGGAGAAAAAGTTGCAGCCGATGGCATTATATTGGAAGGTGAAAGTTATTTAAATGAAAGTATGTTGACCGGTGAAAGTAAGCCGGTACAAAAAATAAAAGGAGACAAAGTAATTGCCGGTGCTATTAATGGCAATGGCTCTATTAAAGTTACCGTTTCACATGCGGCAAAAGATTCTTATTTGTCGCAGGTAATAAAGCTGGTGGATGATGCACAAAAATCAAAATCTAAAACGCAGTTGGTAGCAGACAAGGCTGCAAAATGGCTGACAGCCATTGCGATCATTGCAGGCATTGTTACATTTTTATACTGGTATTTAACCGGGCAATCTCTTGCCTTTGCAATGGAAAGAATGGTTACAGTTATTGTTATCTGTTGCCCGCATGCATTAGGTTTGGCAGTGCCATTGGTGGTGGCAAAATCAACCGCATTATCTGCTAAAAATGGTTTACTCATTAAGAACAGAACTGCATTTGAAAATGCAAGAAAAATAACCACCATTGTATTTGATAAAACAGGAACATTAACTGTGGGAAAATTTGAAGTATCGAAAATTATTTCACTGCAAAAAGAATTAAATGAAAATGAAATTATTCGCCTGGCATCAGCATTGGAGCAGAACTCAGAACATCCTATTGCAACCGGCATTTTACAAAAAGTAAAAGAACTTTCTATTACTATTCCTGCAACAGAAAATTTTAATGCCATTACCGGTAAAGGTGTGGAGGCAACTGTAGAAGGAAAAAAGATATTGGTGGTTAGTCCCGGTTATTTAAAAGAAAAAAATATTGCAATGCCCGAAGGTTTTGCTGCCAATGATACAGAAACAGTTGTGTTTGTAATTATCAATGAGCAATTAGCAGGTTACATTGCTCTATCAGATGAGATTCGACCTGAATCGGCAGATGCAATAAAGACACTCAGGCAAAACAATATCAAATCTATTTTACTTACAGGCGATAACAGTAAAGTAGCAGCAAGTGTAAGCAAAACATTGGGTATGGATAGTTTTTTTGCAGAAGTACTGCCACATCAAAAATTGGAAAAGATAAAAGAACTGCAAAGTAAAGGGGAGTTTGTAGCAATGACTGGTGATGGCGTGAATGATGCACCTGCTTTAGCCATTGCAGATATTGGCATTGCAGTGGGTAGTGGCAGCGATATAGCTGCAGAAACCGCAGGCATTATTTTGGTAAATAGTAACCCCAAAGATATTGTGAGTTTAATTTTATTTGGAAAAGCCACTTACCGTAAAATGATTCAGAATTTAATTTGGGCTACAGGCTATAATGTAGTGGCATTGCCCCTGGCAGCAGGTGTGTTATACAAGTGGGGCATATTATTAAGCCCTGCGGCAGGTGCTGCGTTAATGACGGTGAGCACCATTGTTGTTGCTATTAATGCCACTCTTTTAAAAGTAAAATAGATTCATTTAATAGTAAGTATAACAGCACAAAACAAATAATCAATTGCATGTATAAATTAGCTGTGATCATTTTTATAGGCCTTATAAGCTGTAATGAAAAAGCAAAAAACAAAAATGATCAGATGGTATCAACCATCGTTGAATCGGAAACTGACAAAATAAAACTAACCGGCCTCGATAGCAAACCAATAAACCTGAACCAATACAGGGGCCAAACGATCTTTATTAACTTTTGGGCAACCTGGTGCAAACCATGTTTACAGGAAATGCCTTCCATTAAAAAAGCAATGGAGATATTAAAAAATGAAAACATCGTTTACCTGTTTGCATCTGATGAAGCAGTGGAGCAAATTGAAAAATTTAAAAACAATCATCCATATCCTTTTCAATATGTGAAAGCCGAAAACATGGAAGTTTTAAACATCATGGCTTTGCCAACAACCTATATTTTTAACCCGCAGGGCAAACTTGTTTTCTCAGAAATGGGATACAGAAAATGGGATGATAAAAGCAATATTGATCTGATCATAAACATAACAAAAACAAAATGAACAAACTCATAACAGCATTAATAATTTTAGTTGCATTGGCATCATGCACAAACGCTAAGAATAAACCAAAAACAACCGGAGCATCAGCATTGGTAATGCTTTCCTCCCCTGCTGCCGATTCCAGTGAAGCACCTTATTTGTTTACAAATAAAAACGGCCTTGTGTATTTATCATGGGTGCAAAAAAAGGGCAAGGTATCATCATTGCAATTCTCAACGCTGGTAAATGATCAATGGTCTCAACCGGCTGTAATAAGCTCTGGTAATAACTGGTTTGTAAACTGGGCCGACTATCCGGTTGTCTCTTCTAACAGTAACGGTAACATGCTGGCACATTTCCTGGAAAAAAGTGATACCGCAAAATTTACCTACGATATTAAATTAGTGGCATCTGCCGATGCCGGTAAAACATGGAGCACTCCGGCAACATTGCATGATGATGGTAAAAAAGCAGAGCATGGTTTTGTATCTATCATTCCATATAAAGATCAGTTTTTTATTTCGTGGCTTGATGGAAGAAAAACAGCGATGGAAGGCGATGCTGGCCAGCATGCAGCTCATCATGGTGAAATGACATTGCGGGCTGCAATGCTGGATAAGAGTGGAACCAAAAAAAATGAATGGGAACTGGACGGAAGAATATGTGATTGCTGCCAAACCAGTATTGCCATTACTGCAAACGGGCCAATCGTTGTGTATAGAGACCGTTCAACAGAAGAGATCAGGGACATTTGTATTGTACGTTTTGTAAATGGCGGATGGACGGAACCGAAAATAATTTTTGCAGATGAGTGGAAAATTGCAGGCTGCCCGGTAAACGGGCCAAGAGCCGATGCCATTGGAAATAACTTAGCCATTGCCTGGTTTTCTATGAAAGAAAACAAAGGAGAGGTAAAGATTATTTTTTCTGAAGATGGCGGTACCACATTTAAAAAACCCATCCGGGTGGATGAAGGAAGAGCCATTGGCCGTGTAGATGTAGTGATGCTGGATGAAATAACTGCTATGCTGAGCTGGATGGAGGGTGCAACCATTAAAACAGTTAAGGTACATGCAGATGGAACAAAAGCAGAACCGGTTATTGTGGCAGAATCTTCAGATTCAAGGTCAAGCGGCTTTCCTCAAATGACCAAAGCTGGCAACAAATTAATTTTTGCCTGGACAGATAACCAGGCGAAAACAATCAGGCTCGCAAGTCTGCCCTTGTAGCAATCATCCAGATTACAACGGAGCAGGTGGTGTTTTATCTGAACTCCGGCATTTATCATTAGGTATCTGGGATTATAATTATTGTATGCCACTCATTCCGGTAATTAATGTGGGCATATCGCCGGTAATTCAATTTATGGTACTCCCTTTGCTTATCAATCTCATAAGTGCATACTGGGTAAAAAAAAATATAGCCCAATAATATTCACTAAGCAATCAAATTATTAATTCATATATTTTAAAAAATTAAACACATGAAATACAAAATTTTAATCGCAGGTATATTAGTAACCAATGCATTTTTTATGCAATCCTGCAACGATTCAACGAAATCTACTACCACCACTACCGAAATGGATTCTTCCATGAATAATAACATGATGAATGATTCTATGAATTCGGGTAAAATGAATATGGACAATGGCATGATGCAAAGCATGACGGGCATGATGAGTAAAATGGAAGCCATGACGATGACAGGCGATTTTGATCTTGATTTTGCAAACATGATGATGATGCACCACCAGGGAGCTATTGATATGAGCGAAATGGAAATTGCAAAAGGCACAGATGCGCAGATTAAAGCTATGGCACAAAATATCATTACTGCACAAAAAACGGAGATAGATAAAATGCAGTTATTGATAAAAGATTATAAAATGCCCGAAGTAAAAAAGCAAACGGGTGAAATGCACAATGAATTGGGTGAGACCATGAAAACCATGATGGGTAAAATAAACAGCATGCCCATGACAGCCAATACAGATAAAGATTATGTGATGATGATGATACCGCATCATGAAGCTGCAGTAAAAATGGCTGAAGATGAAATTGGTCACGGTAAATTTGCAGCATTAAAATTGATGGCTCAGAAAATGATCGTGGATCAGAATAAAGAAATTGAAGAATTTAAAACCTGGAGTGCCAAACAGAAATAACTGTAATAACGAGTATAAATTTCTCTATCAAACTTATGCCTGTTGAAAAAATTATTTCAACAGGCATTTTTATTTATAGTATCTATACTTTATCCCTTGTGGGGTTATATTTTTTTAACCTGCTTATAATACCATCTTGATTTATAAAGTAGTCCAACGGACTACGGGTAAATCTTAGAAGGTACTTGCCTACCGGCAGGTTATGCCGATAGCAAAATGCATTGGACTAACACTGGTATAATCTCTATAAGTCCAGCTAAACCCTACATCATTCGTATAATAGTTTATCCGGGCTTCATTGGAAGTTATTTGAATTAATTTTAACCGAATGTCGTTTGGCTAAAGCCCTTTCTATTTTCGTAATGCAAACTGCGGTTGCCGGCTTTAGCCAAATAATCAAAAAAATAATCTCTATAATTCCCTGCTAAACCGTAAATCATGCTTTGAGATTTTAAATGATTTCAGGCATTTTTTAATACCCTTTTGAGTTATATACTTTTTTCTAATTTTTAAACTTCTGGCAATCGGTATAATTCTTCTTTAATATAGTTACTTTCAAGTTGCATTTATATTTCAACAATATGCACATTTACAATTGACCATTGACAATTGACACCACCGATTTGCCTACTTCAAATCTTCTCCACCAAAAGAAAACGGCAGCAACTGGCTTGATTTTTCAATTACAAAAACTTTCCCCGTCATGCCTGTAAGTATTAAACGTATGGGTTTGCTGGTGCGGTCTTCATATTCCTTTAAGGCCTGCCTGCACATGCCGCAGGGCGATACAGGATTATCGCTCTCTCCATTTAAATTATGATAACTGATGGCAATGGTATCAATAGGTACATTGCTGTGTAATACTGCTGCGGCACTCAGCAAAACTCTTTCGGCGCAAATTCCTACAGGGTAAGATGCATTTTCCTGGTTGGTGCCCGATACTGTTTCGCCATTTATTAAACGGGCCACAGCACCCACCAAAAAATTGCTGTATGGCGCATAAGCTTTTTCTGTAATACTGCGGGCAGCCTCTGCCAATATTGCATCTGCTGCATTTAATTCCAAGGTTGATTCATACACTTCGTATCCAAAACTAATGGTTGCTTTTTTCATTTTACTGATTTAGTATACAGCTAAAAATCCTCTGAGCATTACTGCCCAGAGGATGATGCCTGTATTGAAAATACGACTTATTATTTGATTCCGTTTTATTATTTAATGCCGGTAAACAAACGCTTCCACCGGGGACCGCCTTCCCAGCTAAACCATATAAGTGATGCCTTGCCCACTACATGATCTTCGGGCACAAATCCCCAGTAGCGGCTGTCTAAAGAATTATGACGGTTATCGCCCATCATAAAAAAATAATCCATTTTAAATGTATAGTTTTTTGTTTCCTGCCCGTTCAGGAAAATTTTACCTGCATTATTTTCCAGTTTATTTCCTTCATACACTTCCACACAGCGTGCGTAACGAATAAGGTTATCCGGCGTTAATTCAATGCTGCTCCCCTTTTTGGGAATGGTTATTGGGCCAAAATTATCTGCCGACCATTGGCTTGCAGTATCATAGTAAGGAAAAATCTGTGCATCTTTTTCCATATAATAATCTTGCAGGATAAACCCTGGCGGCAATTTTAATTTTTCTTTTTCTTCTATAGTGATATTTACAATATAGTTGTTAGCATCTAATTGAAAAAAGTCACGGATATTAGGAGCTGTTCTCACAGCAATGCCCATTTCTTTCAGCCTGTCTTCATCTACAAAAGTATTGGCAGGTGCTGCCAGCCTGTAGTATCGCTGCGATTGTGGCAGTCTGTCCTGAGGCTTTCCATTTATAAAGACCTTTCCATTTATCACCTGCAGCACATCGCCCCCTACAGCCACTGCACGCTTTATAAAATTCTCTCTTTTATCTACCGGCCTGGTAATAATAATATCGCCGTAATCCTGCCAGGTTTTTTCACGGCCTTCTTCCCTTACCTGCTGGTAATATGTTTTCTGACTTCCAAAATTTGCCTCATCATTTATTAAGGTATCATTTACCGGAAAATTGAATACCACTACATCATTTCTTTTTACCGGACTTGCAAACCAGCGTGTATAAGGCAGCTTAATAATTTCAGAATAAGACTTGCTGTTTGTAATGGGCATGGTATGATGTACAAAGGGCATTGCAACAGGTGTGTTGGGAATGCGTGGGCCGTAACTTGATTTGCTTACAAATAAGAAATCATTTACCAACAAGGTTTTTTCCATAGAAGGTGTAGGAATCGTATAAGCTTCAAAAACAAATGTGCGTATAATTGTGGCGGCCACTATTGCAAATGCTGCAGCATCTATCCATTCCCTTGCAGCAGATTTTTTATAATTATCTACTACTTTTTTGCCTGCATATTTTTCATTTTTAGAAAACCCGAGGTAGGGAAAATAAATAAATGGAACCAGTACGGTGGCTGCATGATGCAACACATTAAAGCGGCCAAAATGTTCTACAAATTTTATAGTAATCCAGATGGTAATAAACTGTCCTGCTATGGGAATGAACTGCAGAAAAAACCACCATTTTTTTAATTCCATTTTTTCTACCATACACCAGGTATTGTAAAAAGGTATAAAAGCTTTCCATCCATCAATACCCGCTTTTTTAAACATCCCATATAACCCAACATGCCATCCAATGGCAGCAACAATAAAAATAATCCAGCCTATGCTCATAAGTAAAAATTTTTTCAGGCTCAAATGTAGCAATGTATATCCAGATACTGATACCGTCTGTCTAACACGTTTGCCTGCAAGCGTTATTTAACTAATTGTTGGTGAAAAATCATTTTGTATTCTCTTCAATCATGCTTTTGGAAGTACATATAATTCAACATCCTCTGGCGTAATAATTTTTCCGCTGAGAATAATGAGTCTTTCCACCACATTTCTCAACTCTCTTATGTTGCCGCTCCAGTTATATTCCTGTAGTGCATCCATGGCTTTTTTGTCTATCTGTTTTTTGGGTTGACCGTAATCTGCTGCAATGCCTTCCAGGAAATAATTTACCAGGTTGGGTACATCTTCCCTTCGTTCGTTTAAAGAAGGTACATGAATGATGATGACTCCAATCCGGTGATATAAATCCAGGCGGAAATTTTTAGCATCCACTTCTTTTAATAAATCTTTATTGGTGGCTGCTATCACCCGCACATCTACGTTGATATCCTTGTCGGCTCCTACCCTTGTAATTTTTCCCTCCTGCAGTGCCCGCAAAACTTTGGCCTGTGCACTCAGGCTCATATCGCCAATTTCATCCAGGAATAAAGTGCCTCCATTGGCCTGCTCAAATTTTCCGATGCGCTGTTTAATAGCAGATGTAAAAGAACCTTTTTCGTGGCCAAACAATTCGCTTTCTATCAGCTCTCCAGGTATGGCAGCACAGTTTACCTCTACCATCGGGCCACTGTTGCGGTTACTTTTTTCATGAATCCATCTGGCCACCAACTCCTTGCCTACCCCATTTTCGCCAGTTATCAGCACCCTTGCGTCTGTAGGTGCTACTTTTTCAATTGTATCTTTTATTTTTTCAATTGGTGCGCTCAGGCCCACCATTTCCTGCACTTTGCTCACTTTGCGTTTAAGCACTTTGGTCTGGGTTACAAGCTCTTGTTTTTCTGTAGCATTTCGCAGGGTAATGAGCAGGCGGTTTAAATCGGGTGGTTTACTAATATAATCAAACGCACCTTTTTTTACAGCTTCCACGGCTGTATCAATATTGCCATGCCCGCTTATCATTATGATAGGAATATCCGGATTAAGCATTTTTGCTTTTTCCAGAAACTCTATTCCATCCAGCTTTGGCATTTTAATATCGCACAAAACGAGGTCATACAATTTCTCACCGAATCGCTTTAGCCCTTCCTCTCCATCAGCAGCTTCATCAATTTTATATCCTTCAAAACTTAATATTTCAGTAAGGGTTTTGCGGATTGCTTTTTCATCATCGATAATAAGAATAGTGGGCATACAGTTTTTGTTTATGAAAAAATTGCCTGTGGGCATCTTCCTTAGGTTACATCAAAAATAATCATTTATGTACTCCAAAACTTTTGCAGGGCATATATTAGTATTTCTGCTATCCTGTACTGGTAATATTACGGACAGCTATAAATTGATTCACTCTTCTATAACTGCAAATAATGAAGTTTATTTTGCAAATGTAGAAGCAATTCCTGTTCCCTGTGGATTTAAACGGATAGCAGCAAGCGAAAACTCTTTTAGCTATTGGCTGAAAAAATAAATTTAAAAAAAACAACACTGTTTATTTTTATAACGGTCACAAAAAATTAAACCAGAATGCACAGTTTGCTGTGTTGGATATTTCTGTAGGCGATAAAGACCTTCAGCAATGTGCAGATGCAGTCATGCGGCTGAGGGCAGAGAGAATGTTTTTTTGATTTTGTGGCAATAGCCTTTACATTTGCATTCGGGTAAAAATTAAATTCGGGACGTAGCGCAGCCCGGTAGCGCACTAGGCTGGGGGTCTAGGGGTCGCAAGTTCGAATCTTGTCGTCCCGACATATCAGGACAAATCGGTTTCATTACCGGTTTGTCCTGTTTTAGTGTAAAATAAAATGTGCTTGCCTTGCTTATGTATTTAATTTGCCATGAGTACCATAACTATTATTGTTGATGCACTAATGATTGGTATGGGTGCTATAATGCTTTTAACCATGTAGTAAAATGACAGTTATAAGATCTATGGTGCAATTTTTTCTGGAGAGTAGTTAAAGCCATCTTGAAAAGAAAGAAGGATCGCTGTAAATGATGTAATTTGATGCCTGAAATAAACATTAAATGATCAGCGACCTCCCACAAATAATAACTCAATACAAAGAAGATAAACAATCCGTATTCAACACATGGTTCATCAATAACGAAGAACGCTTAAAAGCTTTTCGTTCCATTCGTAGAGGGGTGATGCAGGTGGTGGAGGATATAAAGAATAAAAAATTCCCAAACGATTTTAAAGGCTCATCACTTGAATTTGTATTAACCTGCATTACAGAACAAAAGCAGGTATTTGAGGGTGCATCCCACCCTTTTTACTGGAAGCCAAAACTCCGTATCCCTGATATTTACGAAAATGAAGCCAACAAACAGGCTTTTGGACAATTTCTGGAAAATTGCTTGAATGCCAAATCAGAAGACCAGCTTATTAAAGGAATCATCAAACTGGATGGCTATAAAATAAAAGGGCTTGGCCCGGCAGTGGCAAGCATCATTTATTTTCTGCATCCTACAATTATACCTCCTTTTAATACAGCCATTATTAATGGGTTCAACTTTTTATTTAAAGACAAAAAGAAATTAGGCAACTGGAGTGAATATTTAAAAGTAAGAGAAGTATTGATCAATACCAATACCCAGCATCGTGCTGAATTGTCATCCGATCTGGGAGCCATCGCTGGTTTGCTGTTTGAGATCGGTTCTCAAAAACTGGTATTGGGATCAGATGAGTATTTATCGGAACCTGAGCGAAAAAAATTAGAAAAGCTGATTGAAAAAAGAAAGGAAGATATTGAACAGGAAAAACAGGAAGACGACCAGCATACTGAAATGCAGTATCATTTATTGAAAATCGGCAATGCTCTGGGTTATGATGTAATTGCTGCATCCAACGACCGTTCAAGGCAGCATTGTGGCAATAGTTTTTCTTTTATGAGTTTGCAGCAATTTCCTGAAATTAACTTAGACAGAGAAACACTTAATACAGTTAAACTCATTGATGTTCTTTGGTTTCAAAAAGGCACAAATAATGTTATCGCTGCATTTGAAGTAGAAAAAAGTACAAGCATTTATTCCGGCATTTTACGGTTAACAGATCTAAGTTACACTATTGCCGACGGCGATGAAGTGCTTTATCTGATAGTTCCTGATAAAAGAGAAAAAGATGTTTGTATGCAACTATGCCGCCCTTCTATTAAGCAAAATAATGTACCCATTAAATACATTCTGTTCTCCGAACTCCGCAGCCAATGCGACGCCCTTTGCAGGTTTGGCGAAAGCCATCATATAATGGAAAAGATTGCGAAAGCAGTACCCTTCCCGGCATAAGTTATCTATCACATCATTTCCTCTTAATTGTAGTAACCCAAAGTTCTCAGCTCCGCCTCATTAATATAGAAGCGGATATGATGTAAACGTATGAATTATGTAAATCTTTCAATGAACTATGTAACATAATCATTCTGGTAAAGTTTACCTTAATAAAAGTAGTATTCACTTAGATAATGAGGTTTAAGTATAGACAACTATAAAATTCATAGTATATATTTTTAAGTGCCAAAGAAAGTGCGATCTCAATTAGGGTTAAGTATGACGAAAGTCATTTAATAAGTAGATAGGGTAAGATAGTTTTGATCACATGAATTTATTAAGTACCAAAACAGTTGGTTCAGAAAATATTTCTTTCCCGGTTTTAAAGGGCTATTTTCTTAATGAGTTTATGCAGTCTGATCATTAAATAATTAAACGATGCGTTCAGTTTTAACAATAATATGGTTCTTATTTTTGGGAACTAGTTCAACCGCACAAATGTATGGAGTATGTGTAGCAGGAATCTACAACATTACATTTTATAAAAGTTTAAGAAATAGGTATTGAATAATAATGGAACTATTACATTTCTATCTTTAGGTGCCTTCACAACAGTTGGAGTTAAAGCATCTTTTGCCAACTCCTGAATTAACTAACCAGATCTATTGCCTTGTTTGAGTGGCTAAAAGAATTAAGTTAAATAAATTGGCAGCTTTTCCAGTCTAAAACGGTGCAGTTTATAATACTAAAAAGTAACTAAGATGAATTTTTATCAAAAGCCAGTAGATACCATTTTAACCGAATTAAAAACATCCGGGCAAAACGGATTGACGGATGCAGATAGTGTGGCACGGCTGAACGAGTATGGCCATAACCGTATCAAACGGACCAATAAGAGAAGTATGCTACAGGTGTTTCTGGACCAGTTTAAAAATATGCTGGTGATACTATTGGTTGTTGCGGCAGCGCTTTCTTTCTTTTTAAATTCAAACAGGGATGGAATTATTTTAATGCTCGTTGTTTTCTTTAATGCCGTGATAGGTTTTTACCAGGATTGGAAATCAGAAAATATCCTGGCCTCGCTTAAGGACCTGATTATTGAACGTTGTTTTGTTATTCGCAATGGCAAAAAAATAGAACTCCCTTCTGATGAACTGGTACCGGGCGATATTGTTTCTTTAAGTGAAGGGGACGGTATTCCTGCCGACATTCGTTTGATTGAATCAACCGGCTTTTTTACCAATGATTTTATCCTTACCGGCGAATCGCAACCAAGAGAAAAATCCCATACAGTCGTCCTCGAAAAAGAAGTGGGGATCTCCCAACAGGATAACTCTGTATTCATGGGTACTACTGTTGCAAAAGGGGAAGCTACCGGTATTGTGTTTGCTACCGGTATGAATACCGAATTAGGCAGGATAGCAAAAAGTTCGGAAGCCATTGATGCCAGCATCACCCCTTTGCAAAAAGAGTTGAATGCGGTTGCAAAAAAAATTACTTACATCACTTTAATCCTGGCTGGCGTATTAATGGCAGTAAAGCTCTTGATGGGTGAGGCTTTAAATGATGCCCTTATTTTTACTATCGGCGTAGCAGCTGCAATGGTTCCCGAAGGGCTACCTGCACAAATTTCTGTTTCACTTGCATTGGGTGTGGCAAGGCTTGCAAAGAAAAAAGCCATTGTAAAAAAATTGTCTTCTGTTGAGGCGTTAGGGGCTGCTACCGTAATTGCATCAGATAAAACCGGTACCATCACTAAAAATGAAATGACCATTATTCACTGTTATTTGAACGGTGAAAATTATACCATTACAGGTACAGGGTATGAACCCAAAGGTGAAATTTTAAATAATGATGATACTGTTTTAAATAAGGATAACCTGGAAGATTTAAAAGTATTTTTCTTAAATGGCTATCTTTCATCAACGGGCAAAATAAACCCACCAGACAAGTATCACCAAACCTGGTACCCTATTGGCGACCCCACTGAATGTGCTTTTTCAACTTTAATACTCAAGGCAGGATATGATTTAGAAACAATTGCCACACACTATAAGCGTTTGCAATTGTTCCCTTTCGATTCTGTAAGAAAAAGAGTTTCTATCATCAGGGAACATAAAGGCAAACGCATCAGTTTTGTAAAAGGTTCTATTGAATCAATTCTGGATGTTGCCAATTCGCATATCACAAATCATGAAGTAAAACCCCTGACCGAAGCAGATAAAAAACATTTTATCGAAATTGCTACCGTACAAGCTGAGGAAGCTAAAAGAGTTATCGCAATAGCATATAAAGATTTACCTGTGCAGGAACAATATACCATTGATGATGCAGAGACCAATATCGTATTTGCCGGTTTTGTTTCCATGATTGACCCGCCGCATGAGCAAGTGAAAGAAGCCATTGCCACCGCATTTAATGCAGGTATGAGAGTAATGATGATTACCGGCGACAATGAAATTACTGCAAGGGCTATTGCCAGCCTGATTAGAATGTCTAATGCCGATGGTTCAGTTCCTGAGGTAATTAACGACCAAAAGATGAAGGGCATGAGTGATGAAGAGATCAGTCAGCAATTAGCTGCAAGAACATTGATATTTTCAAGGGTATCACCTGATGAAAAATTAAAAATAATTTCCCTGCTTAAAGACCGGGGAGATGTAGTTGCAGTTACCGGTGATGGAGTAAATGACACCCTGAGTTTAAAGAAAGCTGATATTGGCATTGCTATGGGTTTGAAAGGAAGCAAAGTGGCACAGGAAGCTGCCAGCATGGTGTTGCTCAATGATGATTTTGCTACCATTGTAGTTGCCATTAAAGAAGGAAGGACCATCTATAATAACCTAAAGAAAAATGTTTTGGCCAACCTGATTGGCAACCTGGCCGAATTAACTGTGGTACTGTTGGGTTTTGTAGCCGCCTTCTATAATTTACCCATCGCTATTTACGCCGTTCATATTTTGCTGATCGATCTAATTGGAAACATGTTGCCCCTACTCATGCTTTCATTTGACCCTGCAGAAGGCGACCTGATGAATAAACCACCCCGCAAACAGGGTGAAATGCTCAATAAAAAAAGTTTCATCACTATTTTATATTCTGGTATCATTAAAGGCGGTATTTCATTTGTAGCTTATTTATTATCCTATTGGTATCATGCCGGCGAACAGTTTCAACATGAGAAGGCGGTAACAGTAACCATGGCATCCATCATTGTTTGCCAATTCATCAATATTTTTTCAAGCCGAACTACAAAAACCATATACATGAATTATTTTTTCAGTAATAAACAATTATTTGTAGGTGTTGGTTCGTCAATAGTGTTTATGATTTTGATCAGTTATTTCCCCATACTGAATGAATACCTTCATACCGGACCATTAAGCATGTTGGATTGGCTTTATGTAATGGCGGGGGCAATTATTTATTTGGGAGTATTTAAAGTGATAAGATTAATAACTGTAAAAA
>JBKJSJ010000456.1:0-6346 GCA_046595965.1 Ferruginibacter sp. | reverse complement strand
AGGGCAGGTGCAGAATCTGGCTGGGATTATAGCAGTCGCTGGTTTAAAGACGACCATAACTTTTCAACTATTCATACAACATCCGTCATTCCAATAGACCTTAACTGTTTATTATTTCATTTGGAACAAACAATTGCAGAAGCGTACAGTATTGCCGGCAATGAAGATAAAGCTGCGCACTATAATTTGCTTGCACAAAAAAGAAAACAGGCTATTCAAAAATATTGCTGGAACGAATCATACAGTTTTTTTGTTGATTTTGATTGGGAAGAAAACATGCAAAAGCAAACGCTTACACTGGCAGGTGTGGTTCCATTATTTTGTAAACTTGCCACACAGGAGCATGCAGATAAAATGGCAATAGTAATTGAAGAAAAATTTTTAAAACCCGGCGGCCTTGTTACTACATTTATTAAAACAGGGCAGCAATGGGATGCACCAAATGGCTGGGCACCACTGCAGTGGATGGCAGTGGTGGGTTTAAAAAATTATGGCCATCATGCATTAGCTAAAACCATTGCACAACGCTGGCTGGCACTGAATGATAAAGTATTTGCAGACACTGGCAAGATGATGGAAAAATATAATGTAGAAGATCTAACCAAGGAAGCTGGCGGTGGCGAATACACATCGCAGGATGGTTTTGGCTGGACTAACGGAGTATATCTTGCCCTAAAAAAAATGGTTGACTCATCAACCCATTAGCAGCTTTGTCGCTTTCACATATTTACATTTGCATATTTACACATTTTTTCTTTTCCACCACAAACGTTTGCGGCATTTGTAGCAGGTCTATTTGTTTAAATTTGATACACACAAACAACGATTGCTTATGTCCCTTCGCAAACCCAGTATGAGTTTCTGGCAAATTATAAATATGAATGTTGGGTTCTTTGGAATTCAATATAGTTTCGGATTGCAGCAAAGTGCAGTGAATCCTATTTACGATTTTCTGGGTGCAAGACCGGATGAAATTCCCTGGCTTAATTTGGCGGGTCCATTAACCGGATTAATTATACAACCCATTATTGGTGCACTGAGCGACAAAACCTGGCATCCTTTATTTGGTAGAAGAAAACCTTTTTTTTTAATTGGAGCCATTGTGTGCAGCATAGCATTATTTCTATTTCCGTTTAGCAGTGCCTTATGGATGGCCGCCGGCTTGTTATGGATTTTAGATGCAGGCAACAATACCGCCATGGAACCCTACCGTGCATTTATTGCCGATAAATTAGACGCAAGCCAGCAACCAACAGGCTTTCAGGCACAAAGTTTTTTTACCGGCTTTGGGCAAACACTGGCCAATGTTTCTCTATTTATTTTTCCATTAATATTTATTGGCACTACCGGGAAATTGCCTACCTGGGTTTTTGCTTCTTTCTTCCTGGGTGCTGTTTGTTCTATTGGTTCTATCTGGTGGAGCATTAAAACCACTCCCGAAATACCACCCACAGAAAATGAATTGCAGAGCATCAGGGAAAAAAATAAGGGAATGCCACATCCAGTCATACAGTTTTTTCTTACCATACTTACCACTATCATCGCATATATCGTAATTATAGTTTTACTTATTCCTTCATTTTTTATAAAAGGCTTATTCAGAAAAGTTTTAAGCTATGCAGAAAATCATTCTGCACTTAAAATTTTATTTGCGCAAAATATAGAAATTATTGATGCCATTTTAAACATGCCCAGGGTTATGTGGCAACTGGCACTCGTATATTTATTTCAGTGGTATGCATTGTTTTGTTATTGGCAAAATTCTTCCAAAAGTATTGCTCTGTCTGTTTATAAAACGACCCCACAGCAAAGTACAGAGCTTTACGAAAAAGCTGTAGCATGGACGGGGCTTGTAAATGGTTGGTATAATATTGTAACTTTTTTATGCGCCTTTGGCCTGGTATGGTTTGCAAAAAAATATTCACCCAAGTTTGTTCATTTTGGCTGCCTTCTTTTAGCAGGCATAGGATTACTTATTTTTCCTTTTGTAGAAAATAAATATTTTCTCTTTCCTGCCATTACTGGTTTTGGGATAGGCTGGGCTAGCATGATGGGTATTCCTTATTTAATGGTAGTAAGCAAAATTCCTAAAGAACGTTATGGTGTTTACATGGGCATCATCAACATGATGATTGTAATTCCTATGTTTATTCAAACAACAACATTTGGTTATATTTTAAAAAATTATTTAAACAATGATTCCCGCAATGCCATCGCATTTGCAGGCACATTTTTATTAATTGCGGCCGTGCTTACGTTGCTTATAAAATCTGATGCGCCCACAGAAGATTTGCAAATGCCTATGGGAGGCGGGCATTAAATACTTTTTTTATTTTGTACAATTAAATTAAATGTATGAGCAATACAAATATTTCCACAGCTGACCCAAAAAATAACCTGGGCAAAATACTCTGTATTGGCGAAGCCTTAATTGACCTGATATGTGTTGACAAGGGCAAATCGCTTTCTGATGGAAATAATTTTTTAAAAAAAGCGGGCGGTGCTCCCACCAATGTAGCTGCTGCCATTGCAGCCTTGGGTGGCCAGGTAGCGTTAGCAGCTAAGGTAGGTACTGACCCTTTTGGAAATCACCTGGTACAAGTAATGCAGGAGTTTGGTGTGAGCACCCGCTGGATGCTGCAGGACGAAAATTATTTTACAACCTTTGCTTTTGTATCGTTGATGGAAAATGGTGAAAGAGATTTTTATTTTAACCGGGGTGCAGATGGCCAGCTAAGCCGCCAGGAAGTAGAGGATATAAACTTAGATGATATTTCAATTATTCATTTTGGTTCTGCTACTGCTTTTTTGCCCGGTCCGCTGCAGGCAGCTTACCAGGGCATGTTGCAAAAAGCACTGCTCAAAGAAATATTTATCAGCTTCGATCCCAATTACCGGCACCTGTTATATAAACACGATCAGCAGAATTTTATAGACCAATCCTGGAATTTTTTAAACTGCTGTCATTTTTTTAAAGTGAGCGATGAAGAAGCAATGCTCATTACCGGTGCATCTACATTAACTGATGCTGTTGCTGTATTTTTAGAAAAAACAAATTCAGTATTTGCCATCACCCTGGGAAAAGAAGGAACCTTGCTGGGATTAAATAATAAAACCATCATTGTGCCCAGTATTGCTGTAATACCTATAGATACTACAGGTGCAGGCGATGCATTTGTAGGAGCACTGCTTTACCAGTTAAGAAATAAACCGCTGCAGGCAATTAAAGAATTATCAATAGACGACTGGCAAAAAATTGTAGCCAACGCCAATAAAGCGGGTGCCCGTACCTGTGAATACATGGGAGCTATGGAAGCATTTAAACATTTAAGCAACGAAATAATTAATTAAAGAAACAAATGAATGTATAATCATCAAATACAGCAGCAGTTAAATACAGCTCTTAAGGATAAGGGTATTGATATTGCTGCTGCTGATAATTTATTTTTTACAAGATTTGTGGCTAATGCCACGGCTCTTCATTTCCTATACAATGAATTGTATGGCAATCATCCGGCGGTAAATTTTACCGGGCTGCTAGAGACTATTATTAAGGCATACAGCAAGCGTAGTGCTGCATTAAAAAATAAAGATGAAGAAAAGGAAAAATCGGGCAATTGGTTTTTAAGTAACCAGGTAATGGGCATGAGCCTTTATGTTGACCGTTTTAGCGGCAACATCGTTAACCTTGCAGACAAACTGGATTATTTTAAAAAACTGGGGGTTAATCTTTTACACATCATGCCGGTAATGCAGAGCCCCGCCGGGGAAAGCGATGGCGGATATGCAGTATCTGATTTTAGAAAAGTAGATGAGCGATTTGGTACGCTGGAAGATTTAAAAATGCTGCAGAAAAAAATGAATAAAGAAGGCATGTACCTTATGATGGATATCGTTTTAAACCATACCTCTCATAAACATGCATGGGCCACGAAAGCAAAAAAAGGCGATGCCCGCTATCAGGATTATTATTACATGAGCAGCGACCGCAGTTACCTGGATGAATTTGAAAAAACGATGCCCGAAATATTTCCCGAAACGGCTCCTGGAAATTTCACCTGGAATGAAGAATGTAAAAAATGGGTGATGACGATTTTTCATAATTACCAGTGGGATTTAAATTTTAGTAACCCGGCTGTATTTATTGAAATGCTGGATACCATCTTTTTTTATGCCAATCTTGGAGTAGATATTTTGCGAATAGATGCGCCCGCATTTATCTGGAAAGAAATAGGCACCAGTTGCCAGAACTTACCAAAGGCGCATACCATTTTGCGGCTGATAAAACAATGTGTGCAGGTGGCAGCTCCAGGCATGGCATTGCTGGGCGAAGCCATTGTGGCACCAAAAGAAATAATGAAATATTTTGGATCGGGATTGTTTACCTCCAAAGAATGCGATTTCGCTTACAACGCTCCCCAGATGGCCCTGCAGTGGGATGCACTGGCCACGGGCGATACAAGGGTGATGCTGGCTGCACAGCATGAACTGCTGCAGAAACCTTATGGCAGTTCCTGGATTACATATACCCGCTGCCACGATGATATTGGTTTGGGCTACGAAGATTATATGATACAAAGTGCGGGGTTTAATCCTTATGAGCATAGAAAATTTTTGAAGAATTATTATGCTGGCAAGCATAGAGGTTCGCCGGCTAAAGGAGCACTTTTTTCTGTAAATCCTAAAACGCAGGATGCACGCATCAGTGGTACGCTTGCTTCCCTTTGCGGATTAGAAAAAGCCGTGCTGGAAAATGATGCTTTCGCAATAGAAACATCTATTAAAAAAATATTACTGATGCAGGCGCACAGCCTGTTTATTGGCGGCATACCCATCTTGTTCTATGGAGATGAAGTGGGTTATACCAATGATTATTCTTATATGGATGACCCGGCAAAAAGTTACGATAACCGCTGGATGCACAGGCCCCTTATTTGCTGGGATAAAAATAATAAGATTGAAGTAGCGGGTAGTATTGAAGAAAAAATATTTACCGGCACACAGCAACTAATTAATTTAAGAAAAAAATTATCTGCAGTAGCCGACCATAAAAATATTACCTGGCTTGCCACGTACAATAAACATATAGCAGGCTACCTGCGTACGCTTTATGATGAAAAAATATATTGTTTATTTAATTTCAGTAATCAGCCTGCGGGTTTATCCTGGGAAGCTTTTAAGCAGCATGGCCTGATGCCAGATCAGTTGTTGGATTGCTGGCATAACAACTATTTTACTGTAGGAAGCAATGACAATCATTTGGTTCTGGAGCCTTATACTTTTTATATTCTTAAAGCTATGTAGGATTTTTTTTATACCAAACGGAATTTCATTTTAGGCCAATGTGTGGTGGCTGAAGTTTTGGTTAGCCCAAAAGGACGAAAAGAATTTTTGATACAATAAAGGGGTTAATAAAAACTACTAAAACCCTAAACTCTTAAACGCTCCTTATCCCTCCACTCTCTAAACTTATTTTTTTCTGCTTAAACAAATTGCCCACGGTCATTTTAAAAGTTTTTTTGCTCATAGCAAAAAATTCATAAATTTCTTCCGGATCCGATTTGTCGTGAAAAGGGAGGTAGCCATCATTCTCCTGCAGCAGGCGTAAAATTTTTGCAGCTTCGTCTTCAACTCTTTGATAGCCGGGTTTGCCTGCCGCCACATCTATTTTATTATCGGGATATATTTTTTTTATGAAGCCTTCAAACTGATCGCCCACGCCAATGTTGCGGTAAATTTCGTTGTGGTGCAGCACACCCGTATGTTGTTTATTGATGATAACTACATAGCCAATATCGGTGCGGCGGTACACAATCAATTGCACAGTATCCAGTGTTTTTACTGTAAGCTGTTCATTGCTCAAACTATCGTCAAATCTTTCGGTGGCCGCAATGCGGCCGGTTTGTTCATCTAAGTAAATTTTTACCAGGTATTCTCCCAATGGCCGCATAGGATTTATCTGTTGCGATTTTGCCACAAACAAATCTTTCATTAAACCCCAATCCATAAAAGCACCCTGCGGGGTTACGCTAACTACTTTTAGTTTTACAATATCTCCCAATATACCAAGAGGATGTTGGGTAGTGGCTATTAATCGATCATCGCTGTCGTGATAGATAAATACTTTCAGTTCGTCATCTACTTTTGCATTGCCAGGCACAAATCTTTTGGGCAATAAAATACCTTCTGCGCCATCATCTAAATACAGCCCAAAATCTACCAGTCTCAGCACTTTCATTGTATTGTATTCGCCGGTTTTTATCATCATGCAGATTTTTAATAAGAGCTGCAAAGGTAGCCAACACGTTTTACAACATATACACGAATAAAACGAATTACACGATTT
>JBKJSJ010000302.1:0-5017 GCA_046595965.1 Ferruginibacter sp. | reverse complement strand
TTTATACCTGGAGAAATGTACCATTTTTATATAGATTTCTCCAGCTATATATATTAAAGTTTGTGCGGCAAATAAATACACCTGTTGAGTAATGTATAGTTTATACCTGTAGAAATGCAGTATATTTATACAGATTTATCCAACCATAAATTTATGAACAAGGCGATTGCACTCATTGGCCGGGAACCGGAAATAGAAAAATTAAACAAGATACTGGTATCAGGCGAAGCAGAATTTCTGGCAGTATATGGCAGGAGAAGAGTAGGCAAAACTTTTTTAATCAGGCAATATTTAAAAGACCATATTGTATTTAATATTACCGGAATTAAAGATGGAACAACAAAGCAGCAGCTTTATAATTTTTATGAAGAATACCTGAAACAGATAAACAGCAAAAAAAAGACAACCCCGCCCGGCTCCTGGCTGGAGGCCTTTGCCAGTTTGGCCGGCTACTTAAAACATTTACCCAAAAAGAAATTAAAGCAGGTAGTATTAATTGATGAAATGCCCTGGATGGATACGCCCCGGTCTTCTTTTATATCTGCACTTGAATATTTCTGGAACCAGCATGTATCCGGCATGGATAATATACTACTCATAGCATGCGGCTCGGCATCTTCCTGGATAAAAAAGAAACTCCTTAATGCAAGAGGAGGTTTATATAACAGGATTACCCAGCGCATAAACCTGCTGCCTTTTAATTTATACGAAACAGAATTATTTTTAACTGCCATGGGTGTAAAACTTACCCGTTACCAGGTGGTGGAAATTTATATGGCTATGGGTGGTATTCCTTTTTATCTTAAAGAAATAATAAAAGGAAAAAGTGCCACACAGCAGATAGATGCAACCTGTTTTGCTCCAAAGGGTTTATTGTACAATGAATATGAACAACTGTACCATTCACTTTTTAAAAATGCTGATCAGCACACAACCATTATAGAAGCACTGGCAGCAAAGCCACAGGGAATGACGAGGCTAAACATAGCAGCTAAAACAAAAATAAGTGAAGGGTCGCTATCCCGTACCTTAGAAGAACTGGTGGAGTGTGATTTTATATCAGTTTACCAGCCCTTTCTGAACAAAAAGAAAACATCCATTTATAAACTAACCGACCTTTATTCGCTGTTTTATTTAAAATTTATTAAGCCCAATAAAAAAAATGGAAAAGGTACCTGGCAGCAATTATCTGCACAAAGAGGATTTGCTGCCTGGAGTGGATATGCATTTGAAAATATTTGTATGATGCATACAGGCCAGATTAAACATGCACTGGGCATAAGCGGCGTTTACAGTTCTACCAGCTCCTGGATATTTAAAGGTAACGATGAACTGCCGGGTGCCCAGGTAGATATGATTATGGACAGGGCAGACCAAACTATTAATCTATGCGAAGCAAAATTTGCAAGTGAAAATTTTGCCATCACAAAAAAATATGCAGCCGAGCTGAGAATGAAAAAATCAGTTTTTAAACAGGCTACGCAAACAAAAAAATTAGTTTTTACTACCCTGCTCACTACATTTCCTGCCATTAAAAACCAGCATTACCTGGGCGAAATAGACCAGGAAGTAAATATGGATAAATTATTTAAACCAGATTGAAAAACTAAAAAATGAAAATAATTTTTTATCCACTACTTTCACAGAGCATTTATTAAAAAATGTAAATGCCCAACGCCATATAAAAAATTACCAGCTCTCACACGCTCTTCCCCGGTAATTTGGTCTAACAGGTAAGATATAAAAAAATTATTCCGGAAATTGCAGAAGATTGTCAGCCAATGCTAAGGCATACTTGCAACACTTTTCAAAAAATTGAAAAACAATAATTTATTCGGGAAGCAATTTTCAGAAGATTTTATTTACATTTAGCAAAGGATATAAACAAACACAGCTATTTATATTCCACACCCTGTTAAACCATCAACTTCCATTCCCTCCTTAAACCAGCTTTGTTTTCAATAAATCATGATCAATATGGTTAAAGACGCATTCCGCATTGCAGAGCTCGAAAAATTACTGGCAGAACGTACTGCTGAGGTAATTCAACAATCCGAAGAACTGTCAGTTATTAATGCTGTACAGGAAGCGCTTGTACAGGAAATGGATATGCAATCCATTTATGACCTTGTAGGTAATAAGATACAGGAGCTTTTTGATGCACAGGTTGTTATCATTGCCACATTTGACTTTGAAGGAGCTGCAGAAAATTTTCAGTACATGTTTGAGAACGGAGAAAGATTTTATCCCGAAAGCCGCCCCCTGGATAAATTAAGAAAACAACTCATTGAAACACCACAAAAAATTTTAATAAATAATCCCGAAGAAGCATTTGGTTGGTTTGGGAAGGAGGTTTTGCCCGGAACAAAATATATGTTATCAGGAATTTTTGTTCCCTTGCTGAGTGCCGAAAAAGTGACCAGTTATATTAGTTTACAAAACGTAGATAAAGAAAACGCTTTTAGCGATTCGGATGTACGACTGTTGGAAACACTGGCCAACAGTATGAGTTCTGCATTGGAAAATGCCCGCCTGCTTAAAGAAACAGAACAACGAACAGCTGAACTGGCAGTAATAAACAGCGTACAGGAAGGCCTTGCAAAAGAGTTGGATATCCAGGCTATTTACGACCTCGTGGGAGATAGAATAAGGGAGCTTTTTGATGCACAGGTGGTAGGGATTGCAACTTTTAATTATGTAAATGAAACAGAAGATATTCATTACCTGATAGAAAAAGGAGAGCGATATTATCCGGTGCCAAGACCACTGAATACGTTAAGAAAACACCTGATACAGACAAAGGAAAAAGTTCTGATCAATAAAAATTTTGAAGTAGTAGCAGAAGCTTTCGGGATGAAGAAAATCCCCGGCACCGAGCACCCAAAATCGGCTTTGTATGTACCATTGGTAATAGGTGAAAAAGTTACCGGCAATATCAGCATACAGAATATTGATAGGGAAAATGCAATCAGTGATTCTGATGTGCGCCTGCTGGAAACCCTGGCCAACAGTATGGGAGTAGCACTGGAGAATGCACGCCTCTTTGATGAAACCACCCGCCTTCTGAAAGAAACGGAACAACAAAAAGCAGAACTGGGTGTGATAAACAGTGTGCAGGAAGGCCTGGCCAAGGAACTGAATATGCAGGCTATTTATGATCTCGTGGGCGACAGGATCCGGGAATTGTTTAATGCGCAGGCGGCTATGATTGTCACATTTGATCATGAAACCGCCACAGAACATTTTAAATATCTCATAGAAGATGGACAACGGTTTTACCTGGCACCCCGACCCTATGATAAATTAAGACAGCACCTCATTATCACCCGGCAGAAAATTGTCATTAATAAAAATTATGAAGAAGCTTTTAGCCAGTTTGGCTTGAAAATTCTTCCAGGTACAAAAATGACAAAATCCGGGTTATTTGTGCCACTCATCATTGGCGATAAGGTCAATAGCTATATCAGTTTGCAGAATATGGAAATTGAAAATGCATTCAGCGAATCGGACATCCGATTGCTGGAAACCCTTGCCAACAGCATGAGCGTGGCATTGGAAAATGCCCGCCTCTTTGACGAAACAAACCGCCTGCTAAAAGAAACCGAACAGCGAACAGCAGAACTTGCAGTTATCAATAGTGTACAGGGAGGCCTGGCCCGTGAACTGGATATGCAGGCCATTTACGATTTGGTAGGCAATAAAATAAGGGAGGTATTTGATGCACAGGTTGTCATTATTGCCAGCTTCGATCATGATACAGGATCAGAAAAGTTTAACTACATGATTGAAAAGGGCGAACAGTTTTATCCCGAAGCCCGGCGTTATGATAAATTACGCTACCAGCTTATAATGACCAAACAAAAAATTCTCATAAATAATAATGTACTGGAAGCTTTAACGGAGTTTGGGCTGAAGCTGATTGAAGGAACTGAAATGCCAAAATCCATTTTATATGTTCCACTGATCGTAGGAAACAAAGTGACCAGCTATGTTAGCCTGCAAAATGTAGATAAAGAAAACGCTTTCAGCGAATCGGATGTTCGCCTGCTGGAAACATTGGCCAACAGCATGAGTGTGGCACTGGAAAATGCACGGCTCTTTGATGAAACAAACCGCCTGCTAAAAGAAACCGAACAGGGAAAAGCTGAACTCTCTGTTATTAATAGTGTGCAGGAAGGCCTGGTGAGGGAAATGGATATCCAGGGTATTTATAATTTAGTAGGCGACCGCATTCAAAATCTTTTTAGTGCACAGGTAGTAATCATTGCCAGCTTTGAGCATGAAAAAAAACTGGAACATTTTAATTACCATATAGAGAAAGGAGAAATATCTTTTCCCGCCCCCCGCAAGTTTGATAAGGTAAGGCAACATCTGATTGATACGGGTCAAAATATTCTTATTAACGAAGATTATCCAAAAGCCGCATCCGAATTTGGAATGAAAGTAGTGCCGGGAACGGAAGCTCCCAAATCACTTTTATTCATGCCATTAAAAGTTGGTGATAAAGTTACCGGCTATGTGAGTCTTCAAAATATAGATGAAGAAAATGCTTTTTCATTTTCAGACATTCGTTTATTAAGCACCCTTGCCAACAGTATGAGTGTGGCATTGGAAAACGCAAGACTGTTTGATGAAACCAACCGCCTGCTAAAAGAAACTGAGCATCGTACAGCAGAATTATCGGTAATAAACAGTGTGCAGGAAGGGCTGGCCAAAGAGCTGGATATACAAAGCATATATGAATTGGTGGGAGAAAAAATGAGAGAAATTTTTAATGCACAGGTGATAGATATTGTTACCTACGATAAAATAACCAACCTCATTGAAGACCGCTATGCTTTTGAAAAAGGCGACAGAACCCTGGTAGGTACATGGGAACCTACAGGCTTTAGAAAAAAAGTAATAGAAACAGGTCAGTTATTATTAATCAATGAAGATCTTCAAAATAAAAGTATTGAATTCAACAGTACCGTCCTTCATGGAGAACTGCCAAAATCTTTGGTTTTTGTTCCATTAA
>JBKJSJ010000223.1:0-2722 GCA_046595965.1 Ferruginibacter sp. | reverse complement strand
GTGCATCATTGTAAGTGCAAAACTGTAGGCAAACTGCTCCATAAACAGCGGTTATTATTTTTTAGCTTTTAATTGATTAATAAGTTGCTGAATTTTTTCAAGTTCAGCACTGCTGGTGTTGTTACCCCCCAGCGCATGCATTACCAGGTCGGTACTTGATCCTGCAAACAGGCTGTTGATCATTTTGTTTACAAACTGCTGTTGCGTTTTTTCACGGGTTACTGTCGGTTTGTAGATATGTGTTTTGCAACTGCTATCCCTTGATACCAACCCTTTTTCAAACATAATCTGCATCAGTTTAAGTGTAGTGGTATAACCGGCATCTTTTTTTGTTTTACAGATTTCTTCGTGTACGGTTCTTACTGTTACTTCGCCTTTTTCCCACAGAACGCCCAGTATAGCCAGTTCGCCTTCTGTAGGCTTGTTGATTTTTAATTTATCCATAATACGATTTATTTCGTATGCTAAAGTAGGAATATTTTCGTAAATGAGTGAACCGTTTATCCATTTTTTTTGATGGCCGGATTTTATCTTAAAAAGTACCGGCCAGTATTTGCTAAGGATTAATTGATCAGCCGGTTGGTTTTGTTATTAAAGGCTTTTTTTTACGAAGGTTAAAAATTGAACCATAAACTGTATTGAAGGATAAATATAATTTAATGAATTTTAGTTTTTTTGCAATATCGTTTTAAAAAAAGCCGCCATAAAAGGCGGCCTGAATGGTTTAAAAAATTTTTTTAAGGCATATCCCACCAAAGTTTTTGTGTAACATCTGTTACTGAAGGCACATTAGCTCCATTACGGCTAAGCTCAACAGATGGATAAACCAACCTCCTTACGAATGTGGTTGTTTTTACATTTAAAGGTAATTGAAACAAAGTGTATTGATAATCAAATCTACGGGCATCGTCCCATGTAACAGGCATAAGAAACAGCGCCCTGTATTTTTCACGAAATATATCCCGCAGTATTAATGCAGCAGCGCCAACTGAAACCGAAGGATGATTAACATATAGATCACGGCTGGCAGCAGGTACACCCACCTTATTCATATTCGCTCTTATACCCTCCAGGTAAGCAGCATAAGCCCTTGTTTTATCATTTGTGCGGAAAGCCATTTCGGCTTCAATAAATTTCATTTCTTCATAAGTAATTATATAAAGCGGAGAAGTAGTGCTTGAATAATATCCGGTTGTACTCAAATAAGATTCATCTTGTGTAGTACCAGTACCTACACGTCCTTTTCCGTTGCGGGTTCCCAGGTATGGGTAACCGGCATTTACCAATGCGGGTTTTGTTCTACTGGCAATAAGGGGTAGCCTGGGGTCAGGGTTTGCAAAACTGGGAGTATCCCTCATTTGATTTACATAGTGTTGAGAAAGCCATACATCCAATGATTGAGCAGCATTATTTACCGCTGCCTGGGCCCAGGGATTGCGAATATTAAAAGTGGTAATAAATGCATCCTGTCCTGGAGCCGTATATGCAGCGGCAAGCTCAGTAAATATATTTGCAGTACTGTACTGTGTAGTTTTACTTAATTGATTCAACAGTCTTGCTTTAAGGGCATGCGCACTTCTAATCCATGCAGCAGTAACTCCTTTATGAATAAGATCAGGATTAACTGCTGATGTGGGTATAATTAATTTACTTCCTGGCTGTAGCAAAAGCGTTATTCCTTCATCAAGAAGAGTAAGGCATGTTTGAAAAATAAGGGTTGCGTCATCAAACTTTGGAGTATTCGTTACATTTGAAAATGCTTCCGAATAAGGTGCTGCCCCCCATAAATTATGCACTAAATGCAGATCCATTGCCATTAAAACTTTGGCAACACCCTGGTATTGTGTAGCCCCTGATTCTTTCGCTAATTTCTCAAGATCATAAATGTCAGTCATATTATCATACAACAATGTCCAGGTACTGCTGGCATCAATTCTATCATAAGTATCAGTGGGGCCATCAGGATTTGGCGAAGCTAAATATTGAACATAATAAGATGTAATATTTCCTACCCTGTAAACATTTAAACCTACGTTTTGTGTAGCTCTGGTAAGCAAACCATTAATGGGAGCCGAAGTAGGGTTATTTGGATTTGTATTTACATCAAGGAATTTTTTACAGGATGTAATTGATATAAAAGAGACAAGAATGAATATAAATTGCATTGTTAGTTTCATAATGGATAATTTAAAAGTTAACATTAATGCTGAACAAATAACTGCGAACGGCAGGATAAGCGAAACCTGTAAAGCCATCCGCATTACTCCCTGCGCTAAAACTGCTTGTTTCAGGATCAAAGCCGCTATAGTTTGTCCATAAGATCAAATTATTACCTGTAAGTGTTACTGTGGCGTCTTTAATTAAATTTGCAGGAAGAATTTTTGCAGGAAGTTTATAACTCAGGCTTAAGTTTCTCAATCTTGTCCATGAAGCATCTTCAACGAATGGTTCAGAAACTGTGCGATGAATATTACGGTAATACCCATTTCCATAATCCCTTGTATCAGGTGCAGGTGCTTTACCCATTCCCAAATAAACCATTTGGGTATTGGGGTTTCCATTTGCCAATACACCCGGAAAAACTTTTGACGTCGTTCTATCCTCAGTATATTTTGCAATACCAAAAGCAGCCATAAAATTTCCTAATTGGTTATATCTATATTGTCCCTGTTGCGTTTCAAATAAAAAGGAAAGACTCAAACTTTTATAACTAAATGTATTA
>JBKJSJ010000390.1:0-11095 GCA_046595965.1 Ferruginibacter sp. | reverse complement strand
GATCCATTAAAGTTTCCATCGGGTTGCAGGTACTGTTGATAAAATTGCCGGTTATTGGTACTCCTGCTCCATGCAGCACCTGCTATTATTCTTAACTGCTCGCCGGGAGTTTTCCCTTTGTGCAAAAAGTTTATAGTGCCCGAGGGATTAATGCCGCCAAACTGGCTGCCCACACTACGGGTACTTAGTTTATATAACTCATCATACCTGTTAATATTGCTGTATTGAGTTATACTTTCTCCATCATTGTCATTTGCATTTAAAAAAGCAGTAAAGTTTAAACTGTTTTTTTTATTAAAATCATAATCAACCGCTATCCTGGAATTGGGTCTTTTGTTTTGGCTGTTGCTGCTGCCAATGGTTTTAAAATGGTTTGTACTGTCTTTATAAATATTTTCTCTTGTACTGTAACTGCTGCCACGGTAGCGGTTAAACGAAAAACCGGCAGAAACATTTAATGCAATTTTGTTTTTCCGGTAACTGAAATTTCCATTGCCGCCCGCTTCACCCCTGCTTCCATAATTAAGATTAAGCCGGCCATTAACCCCTACTTTTCCTTTTTTAGTTACTATGTTTATTACACCTCCCCTTTCATTTGCATACTGCGGCGGTGGCGTGGTAAGCACTTCAATTTTTTCTATCATGCTGCCTGGCATACTTTCTAGCAGGTCTTGCAGTTGCCTTGCATCCATCTCTACGGGCTTATCGTCTATCAGCACTTTTACTTCTTTGCCCCGCATCAGTATTTTGCCATCATTATCAACTGTTATAAGCGGTGTTTGTTTTAATAATTCTGTGGTCGTAGCTCCTGCACTCAATGCAGATTCTGCAGCATTAAAAGTTATCTTGCCATCTTTATTTTCAAACAAAGGTTTTTCTGCATATACAATTACTGCAGCTAAACTTTTACCAGCAACAGATAACCTTATATCTCCTAAATTAAAATCTAATCTTTCATTTCTTATATAAATACTATCTATGCGGAGGGGTTCAAAACTCACTGCAGAAATAATAATACTGTAATAGCCTAAAGCAAGATTTGTAATTAAAAAATTGCCTTCCTTGTCAGTAATTACAGTTTTGTTTTCAAGATTACTGTCTGATGAATTTTTAGCAATAATGGTAGCAGCCACCAAAGCTTTTGAAGTTTGATCGTTCATAAGGCTGCCTGCAATCATTCCCCTTGTTTTAATGTTTTGAGAAAAGGATACAGACGCAGTAAAACAAATTAATACAGAAAATAAAAATTTCAATCAATTAATTTTAAAAATCAAAATTAAGGAAACCAATCTAAGTGGGTATTTTTTTACATAAACTGGGGTAGATGATTTATAGCTGGTAACCAAAGATTGCAGCAAGAGCAATTGATTAAGCATTCATACAATAATGGTATGATTTTCAACTCTATTAATTTATTGCTTTTATACCTGGCTGATAAAAACATCATTTATATAAATACGAACTAATAATTATGGCATTTAAAATTTATATTTTATTCTTTATAATCCTGTTAAGCGTTAATACAAACCATGCACAAATTAAACCAGATGCAGAAAATACTATAACAATGCCTGCTTCTGATAAATATTACAAAGGAAGTTTTTACAAGTCTTTATGGGGCGAACATTACAGAAAAGAATGGCATACGCCTGTTCGCTTTTTTATTACCAAACTGGATACACTGGCTGGCGGCTTAGTGCCTTATGAAACCGGTGGCGGAAGACAAACTAAAACCCTGCGGTTAAGAGATAAAGACCAAAGGGAATATGTATTGAGAAGCATAGATAAAAACCTCGGTAAAGCTTTACCAGAGATTGTAAGAGGAACTTTTATGGAAAGTTTTGCCAACGATCAGGTAACATTTTCGCATCCCTATGGTGCAGTTATAATAGAACCACTGGCCGATGTTGCTGGTATTTATCATACCAATCCCAAACTGTATTTTGTTCCCAAACAGGAGGCGCTTAAATCTTTTAATGATGCTTCGGGCAATACACTCTACCTATTTGAAGAGCGCCCTGATGAAGACTGGTCTGTTGCTGCACATTTCGGGTATTCAAAAAAAATTATAAGTACTCAAAAAATGCTCGAAAATATTCTGGAAGACAATGATAACACGATAGACCAAAAAGCTTATGTAAGAGCCAGGTTATTTGATATGATTATTGGAGACTGGGCAAAGCATGAGGACCAGTGGAGATGGGCAAGTTTTAAAGAGGGCAAAAAAACCAGCTATGTAGCAATCCCCAGAGACAGAGACAATGCCTTTTCTAAATTTGATGGCAGCTTACTTAAAATAGTTACAGGGATGGCTGGTGCCAAACATCTGCAGACATTTACTGCTGCAATTCCGAACGTTACCACTTTTAATCATCCGGCCAGGTACCTGGATCATCACCTGGTAAATGAACTTACCCTGGCCGATTGGATAACGATTGCCAATGATTTAAAAAAACGAATTACTGATGCTGATATAGATGCCGCTGTAAAAAAACTTCCGGCAGAAGTGTATGAACTAAACGGACCTGCAATAGCAGCCAATATTAAAAGCCGCAGAAATGGTTTAGACATTTATGCTAAAAATTATTATTTATACTTATCTGATGAAGTAGAAATTACGGGTTCAGCTAAACATGAATTGTTTGAGGTTAAAAGATTGTCTGATGCTGAAACACAAATTCAGATTTCTAAAATAACAGATAAAGGAAATACTAAAGAGCCGCCCTACTTCAGCAGGATTTTTAATAACGCCGAAACAAAAGAAATCAGACTATATGGAATTAATGGCAACGATGAATTTAAAATTAGTGGCAATGTAAACAATAGTATCAGATTACGTCTCATTGGTGGGCCTGGCAAAGATGAGTATGTAGATGAGTCGGTTGTAAACAAAAATGGCAACACGCTTATCTATGATAATTTTGAAAATGAAATAAAAAAATCGAAGACAACCCGTTTACATTTATCCAAAGACACAACTGTGCATGCATATAAATATGATTATTTTAAATTAGATAAAAAGGGGATCAGCCCCATTGTTTTTTATTCTAATGAAGATAGAATTTATGCCGGCCTTGCTTATAAATATCAAAAACAAAAATGGAGAAAAGCACCCTTTGCTGTGCAGCACTATATAGACGTTAAATATTCAATTGCTCAAAATGCATTTAGCTCTACCTACAAAAGTATTTTTACAGAAGCTTTGGGCAAATGGGATGTAGATCTCTATGCCAATTACGACCAGGTAAGGTGGACCAATTTTTTTGGTCTTGGAAATGAAAATCTGATAACAACCAACGACAGGGATTTTAACCGGATACGCAGCAGGCAGTTTATAGGGAAAATTGGGTTGCAAAGAGTTTTTAATAACAGGCATAGAATAACTGTTAGCCCCTTTTATCAATCTTATGATATCATTAATGATACAGCCAGGTACCTGGCAAAAACTTTTCCAGCGGCTATGCCTGAAACATACATTGCAAAACAATTTGCAGGCGCAGAATTTGAATATCTCTATCAAAATATAAATGACTCCATTTTACCTACCAGGGGATTTAATTTTTTAGCAAAAGCAAACTTTTCTCATAATGTAAAAGAGAAAAACCGTGACCTCGGTAAATTTGGCTTAGAAACAAACATTTATCTCCCCTTATCAAAAAAAATCAGCGTGGCTATAAAAGCAGGTGGTTCCACGCTAACTGGCAGGCCGGAATTTTATCAATATAATATAGTAGGTGGCACAGAAACCTTAAGGGGCCACCAAAGAGATCGCTTTTATGGAAATAGTACTGCTTACAATCAAAATGAATTGAGGTGGATCAGTGATGTACGCTCTTATCTGTATAATGGAAAAATTGGTTTTTTCGGATTGTATGATGTTGGCAGAACCTGGCTGGATGGAGAAAATAGTACCACCTGGCATTCCGGTTACGGGGGCGGAATCATCTTATCTCCCTTTAATAAGATTACACTGAGTGTAGCCTATGCAGTTTCTACCGGCGACAATAATATTCATGTAAAAATCATAAAAGCATTATAAAAGGCAACTGCATTGAATGACATCCTGTCATTGATAACTTTAAATTAGGTTATATTTGCCCTCTAAAAATTTACAGGCGTACAATGCAGGAGCTATTGATAAATAAAACTCATAACGAAGAAAGGCAGGGAGAAGCTTTTGCAGGAATAGCTGCATTAAGCAAACCTGCCGGTAAACAATTCTACATAGAAAGTTATGGTTGTGCCATGAATTTTGCAGACAGCGAAGTGGTGGCATCTATTTTACAAAATGAAGGTTATTCATCCACCACTCAAACAGCCACTGCAGATCTTATATTAATTAATACCTGTTCTATCCGGGAAAAGGCCGAAGAAAAAGTGCGCCAGCGTCTTACCACATTCAGGTTGCTTAAAAAGAGTCGCCCGGGATTGGTAATAGGCGTGCTGGGTTGCATGGCAGAGCGATTAAAAGCAAGTTTTTTAGAAGAAGAAAAACTGGTAGATATAGTTGTTGGGCCCGACTCTTACAGAAGTCTTCCCGGGTTGATTGAAGAAGCATATACCGGCCAAAAAGGAGTAAACGTTTTACTAAGCCGGGATGAAACCTATGCCGACATTGCGCCCATTCGCCTGAACAGTAATGGCGTTACTGCTTATGTAAGCATCATGCGTGGCTGCAATAATATGTGTTCGTTTTGCGTGGTACCGTTTACCCGTGGGCGGGAACGTAGCAGGGATGCCAACAGCATCTTAAAAGAATGCGAAGCTTTGTTTAACGAAGGTTACAGGGAAGTTACTTTGCTGGGGCAAAACGTAGATAGTTACCACTGGGTAAACCCAAATGCATCTTCAGAAGAAGCAGTAAGCTTTGCAATGCTGTTAAAAATGGTAGCTTTAATTTCTCCTTTACTAAGAGTACGTTTCTCCACATCACACCCAAAAGATATTACAGATGATGTGTTGTTTACAATAAATAAATATGAGAATGTCTGCAATTATATTCACCTGCCTGTGCAGAGTGGCAGCAGCCGGGTTTTGCAGATGATGAACAGAACTTATAGCCGGGAATGGTACATTACTAAAGTAAACAGGATAAGGGAAATACTACCAGACTGTGGCATCTCTACAGATATGATAACCGGTTTTTGCACAGAAACAGAAGAAGATCATCAGCAATCCCTTAGCCTGATGGAATATTGTAAATATGACCTGGCGTATATGTATTTTTATTCTGAACGGCCGGGAACGTTGGCAGAACGGAGGTTTGAAGATGATGTGCCACTGGAAACAAAAAAAAGAAGACTGCAGGAAATGGTAGCACTACATAGAATTCACTCTCTGCAGTGTATGCAGAAAGAATTAGGTAAAACATTTAAAGTGCTCATAGAAGGAACCTCTAAAAAAGATGAGGAGGAGCTATTTGGAAGAACAGATCAGAATAAAGTAGTGGTATTTGCAAAGGGAGATTTAAAGAAAGGGGAATATGTTTTTGTGAAAATAGATTCCTGTACTGCAGGAACATTAATTGGAACACCTGTAACCGCTTCCACTTAAAGAAGAAAGAATTATTTTCTTTTTATTTTAAAAATTAGAAGTAAACAAAAAGATAAAACTCTAAGAGTAATTAAAAACAATTTAAAAATGTGAAACCCAGGTTTTCCATTACCCCGAAATGATTTGGGGCAGGTGGGGCGAGGGGAGTTTGTTATGGATATTTTATCAATCAAAAATCGTTTTGCCATCATTGGAAGTTCACCATCGCTGAACCATGCATTGAATGTAGCCATCCAGGTAGCCAATACCGATTTGAGTGTGCTCATTAATGGTGAAAGTGGTGTGGGTAAAGAAGTATTTTCGCAAATCATTCATGCATTGTCTGCCCGCAAGCACAATCCTTTTATTGCTGTAAACTGTGGTGCCATCCCCGAAGGCACCATCGACTCCGAATTATTTGGCCACGAAAAAGGTTCTTTTACCGGGGCTGTGGACAGCCGCAAAGGTTATTTTGAAACAGTGAACGGGGGTACCATTTTCTTAGATGAAATTGGTGAATTGCCGCTGGGTACACAGGCCCGCCTCTTGCGGGTGCTGGAGGCCGGCGAATACATAAAAGTAGGCAGCAGCAAAGTAAATAAAACAGATGTAAGGGTAATAGCGGCTACCAACAAAGAGCTGTTGGAATATACTCATAACGGGCGCTTTAGGGAAGACCTGTATTACCGGCTAAACACAGTGCCCATAAGAGTGCCTGCCTTAAGAGACCGAAAGGAAGATATTCTGCTGCTCTTCAGAAAATTTGCATCCGACTTTGCAGACCGGTATAAAACAACTTCGGTGCAACTGATGGATGAAGCCAGGAATGTATTGATTAATTATGGCTGGCCCGGCAATGTGAGAGAATTAAAAAATATTGCGGAGCAGATATCCGTACTAAGCCTGGATAAAAATATTACTGCAGATCAGTTAAGGGGATTTTTGCCAGACCATCAATACAGCCGCCTGCCGGTTTTAAGTGGCGGCAGCGGTGTAGTAAGCCAAACAGAGTTTGCCAATGAGCGGGAGATTTTGTACAAACTTTTTTTTGATATGAAAAAAGATGTAAACGAATTAAAGAAAATGTTTTACGATTTGCTGCAGAATCCAAACATTGCCCACCATGCCCCTGTGTACCAGGGCGACAATGGCAATATGAAAGAACTTTCTGTAACAGGCAACTCCGCTCCTTCTTACGGTGCTGGTTCTTCTGTAATTTTGCACAGCAATAACGATCATAACATTCATCAGCATGAAGTAATAGAAGAATCGCTGAGTATTGTAGATAAGGAAAAAGAACTTATCATAAAAGCACTTAAAAAACACAAAGGAAAAAGAAGAGATGCATCTTTAGATTTGGGAATAAGCGAAAGAACATTGTACAGGAAACTAAAGGAGTATGATATTGAAGACCTGTAGGAAATGTCGGATGTCGGATGTGGAATGTCGGATGTGGAATGTCGGGTGTTGGATTAAAAAAATATCCATATAAAGAATCCATCAGTGGTCAGTTGTAAATGGTAAAAAAAAATTATGAAGGAACTTATAAAAAATATAAAACTCATGCTTGTAATAAGCCTGCTTATGAGCCTGGTTAGTTGTACTACCTGCAAGTATGGCTTTAAGGATGCGGCCCCTATTCCCACAGAAATAAAAACTTTCAGGGTAAATTACCTGGAGAATAAAGCACAGTATGTAAATACACAACTGAGCCCACAACTTACAGAACAACTGAAACAAAAAATCAGGAATACAACACGCCTCAGTCAAACCAACAGCGATGATGCGCATTATGATATCAGCGGATTTGTATCGCAGTATTATACTACTACCGTAAGCATCAACAATAATAACAGCAGTGGCAACAGGCTCTCCGTAGGTTTTCACCTGGTATTTAAAAATAGCCAGGACGAAAAAAAGAATTTTGAAGCAGACCTGATGCGAACTTTCGACTTTGACTCCAGGCTTACCCTGCAGGATGCAGAACGATCGCTGAATGAAAGCATCGTAAAAAATATAACAGACGAAATATTTAATAAAATTTTTTCTAACTGGTAATACCAACTTTTTGTATAAAGTAATCGATGTATTACAAGTAAATACCAGATGGTAGTATACTAACAGAAAAGCGATATAGCCGCTATAATTTTTTTGCTGTTGAAATTTAAACGGTTAGTTTTGAACTATGCATTTTCAATCTCTCTATACACAAACATTTAAGGAGCACAACAGCGATGCAGATACTGCAGCTCTGCTTAAAGAGGTTACGCATTCCTATCCTTATTTTAGCCTGGCGCATTTTTTTCTACTGCAGCATACAGCAGCAGATGAGCAGGACTATAATGTTATTGCAGCAAAAACAGCCCTTCACTTTAGCAATCCATTTTTATTAAATGAGCATTTACATGGAGAGGAGCCAAAAGAAAATGCAGAGATAGTAAGTGAACCAATACTGAAAGAAACAGTAGTAGAAACAAACGAAGTTGCAGCAGTTATAGCAGCAGAAGAAACTGCAGCTTTGGATGCTTTGCAAAATACCACAGCTATACAAACATCACAAGAAACTATGCAGGTTTTATCTAACCAGGAAGATCCTTTAAAAATGGATGCTGCTGCAGAAAAAACCGTTTCCACTCCATCTATTAAAGAAGAAACTATAGAATCTTCTCTAAAAGAAAATATAAAAGAACCGGCTTTATTTGAGCCGCTTTCCGCCTCAGATTATTTTGCATCGCAGGGTATAAAACTGAGTGAAGAGCAGCAGCCAACAGACCGCATGGGCAAACAATTAAAGAGTTTTACAGAGTGGCTGAAGACAATGAAAAAAGTACATGATTACAAACAACCTACTGCAGACCAGGCCATAGACCTTTCGGTGCAGAACCTTGCAGAAAAAAGTAACAAAGATGCAGAAGTGCTTACAGAAACAATGGCCGATGTTTACCTGCAGCAGGGAAAGATGCATAAGGCCAGGGAAATTTATGAAAAATTAAGTTTGCTCAATCCTTCTAAAAACGCTTACTTTGCAGCCAAAATAGAACAAATAAAATAAAATAACATGTTAGCTTTATTCGGTGTATTAATTATTATTGCTTCAGTAGTGTTGGGGCTTATTGTATTGATTCAAAACCCAAAGGGGGGTGGATTATCTGGTTCTTTAAGTGGCTTTGGTAACCAGTTGATGGGCGTAAAACAAAGTACTGACGTGCTTGAAAAAGGAACCTGGGTTTTTGCAGCTATCGTTGGGTTACTTTGCCTGGCTTCACCAGCTTTTATACCAAAAGATGGAAGCAGTTCTTCTACCAACGATGATCTTATAAAAGATGCTCCCACATCTGCACCACAACCAAAACCTGCAGCACCTGTAAATGCAGTACCATTACCTGGAACACAACCCGTAGTGCCTGCCAACAAATAAAACAATTATCAAAAATTTTATAACCCTGCTGCCCTACAGCGGGGTTTTTTAATTTACTTTGTTGCACGCTTGTTTAAACCCGTTGGTATGAAAAAAATTTTGCTGGTACTATTTATAATTGGCAGCATTGCAGCTATCTATGCCGGCTGGCAGTTATTTGGCCCTGCAGTAAATGCGCCCGAAGGAAAATATTTTTATATTAAAACCGGGACAGATTACAATACAGTAAAAAATGAATTAACAGATCAGCAGATTATATCCAATCCTTTTTTCTTTGATAAGCTGGCACGGCAGGCAAAATATGATCAGCGTGTAAAAGCAGGCCGCTATGAAATTAAAAATGGAATGAGTGTGTATAATCTTATCCGCATGCTTAAAGCCGGCAGGCAATCGCCGGTGAGGTTAGTGATAAATAAACTCCGCACAAAAGAAGATCTTGCAAAAAAAATTGGGCAGCAATTTGAATGCGATTCCCTGCAGGTTATTAATTTCTTAAGCAGCAACGATTCATTAAAAAAATATGGCCTCGATTCTTTTACAGTAATAACAGCAGTGATACCAAATACCTACCTCATGAACTGGAACAATAATTTTACAAAATTATTCAGCAGGCTAAAGGATGAGCAGGAAAAATTCTGGAACAAAGAACGCAAACAAAAAGCTGCTGATAAAAACCTTACAACTGCACAGGTTTACACAATGGCAAGTATTGTAGAAGAAGAAACCAATAAAGCAGGCGATAAGGGTTTAATAGCAAGTGTATATATTAACCGTATAAATAAAGGGATGAAACTGGAAGCAGATCCCACCGTAAAATATGCCATGAGAGATTTTGGATTAAAGAGAATTTTGTATGGGCATCTTACCTATCCATCTCCCTACAATACCTACCAGCAAAAAGGTTTGCCGCCGGGCCCCATCTGCACTCCCTCTTCTCAAACCATAGATGCAGTGCTGAATGCACCCCAAACCGATTATATTTTTTTTGTGGCCAAGCCAGACTTTAATGGTTATTCAAACTTTGCAGCTACTTACGAAGAACATTTAAAATTTGCCAAAGCTTACCAGGATGCATTAGACGAACTCATCAGGAAAAAACAATCACAATAATTCATAACCGATTTGCTCAAAATCCAAAGAATATTAATTACAAAAACACCTGTTGCTTTTCTCATAAGAAAAAGCAAACACTGGCGCCTGCCCGGTTTTGCAGGATTACCTCTTTATGATGTAATTGATTTTTTCTTTAAGCAAATAAAAACACACGGTCTTACTGAAAGGGCATCAGCCATTTCATATAATTTTATTATGGCATTGCCACCTTCTATTTTATTTTTATTTACACTTATTCCCAACCTGCCGTTTCTATCAAAAATTACCATCAAGATTCAGTTACATACTTTAATTTATGATATTATTCCATCGCCGGTTTACAATAAGGAAGTCATCAATTTTGTAGATAGTTTTATAGAAAATTCAGGCTTCAGCCTGTTATCTTTTGGTCTTTTATTATCCTTGTTTTTTGCATCCAATGCCATGATGGGTATCATGCGCTCTTTCAACAGAAATTATATTGGTTTTGAAAAAAGAGGCGGACTGCAAAAGCGCTGGATGGCCATCAGGCTTACCATACTCATTTTCTCTTTGCTCATAGGTTACCTCACCCTGCTTATAATGCAGGGAGCGCTCTTAAAATTGATTGTAACCAACGACACCTGGCGGGAAATATTTGCTTACCTGCGTTGGGTGCTCATTGTGGGACTGCTTTTTTTAATCATCGCCTTTATTTTTAAATATGCTCCTGCCCTGGAAAAAAGATGGAAGCTAAGATCTCCCGGTGCTATCCTGGCCACAACACTCAGCATAATGGCATCTTTTGGTTTTGCATATTATGTAAGTAGTTTTGGAAAATACAATGCACTCTACGGGTCTATAGGTACCATCCTCATGGTAATGGCACTCATCTATATTAATTCGCTTGCGTTACTGGTAGGGTTTGAACTAAATGTAAGCATCAACTCCTTAAAAGCTATTGCCGCACAAAGAGCCCGGGAAGAAAAAGAAGCCGCAGCCTCTTCCCCTGCTACTCAAAAAGGATAATAAATAACAGCCCCAATAATTTTTAATTAGTGTAAAAATATATTT
>JBKJSJ010000306.1:0-5140 GCA_046595965.1 Ferruginibacter sp. | reverse complement strand
CGTTAATGAAGGGCCGCCCTGTGGCATATCCCCAATATCTACTGCCCGAACTTTTATTCTTGCCTGAAATTGTACGATGTTACAATCAACTGACCAGTTCATTCCTCCCTGCGAATTTGAAGCGTTGTGACAACTATTACATTTAGCAGCCAGCAAGCTTTTAACTGCATTAAATTTAACACCTGCGGTTCCAGAACCTGCTACTGTTACTGATTGAGATTTTTCGCAACCGGCAGCATCTTTGGCAAAAACGGTATAAGTAGCTGCACCGAGGTTAGAAAAAGTTCCGGATGCCTGGTAACTGCCTGCACTGTTTAGTTTGTATGTAAAACCTGTGCTGCCAGTAGCAGAAACAACTATACTACCAGTGGTGCCACAGCCATTAGAAGCAGCAGGAGTAGCAGTAATGATAATTGTTTTACCGGCACATACATCCGTTACCGGTGGAGTGGCAGGATTGGGAGAGCTCTTGCTGCAGGAAGAAATTTGTGTAATGGTAATAAAGCTTACTACACATATTATCACAATTAAAATTTTGTTATTCATAAGCACATATTTTTTAAAAAATACGCAGTCCACACTGAGTTGGTTGCTTTATTTGTTTTTAATTTTTCTCTGCGGCTGATATTTTATGCCCAACAGCAATTCTTTAGAAAATAATTTTACCTGCCCCTCACCCACGCCTGCCAAAGGAATAGCAATGCCTGGTGCTGCATGAAAGGAAAAGTTTTGAGAAATATTTTTTTCTATGCCGGTAGAAATTTTAATTACAGAAAATAAATGCTGATTGCCTTTGTAGCTTGCATGACCCTCTGAAGGGTAGCCGTATCTGTTATAATAATAGTGGTAGTCTTCTTTTTTCATTATATAAGAAGACAATGCTGCAGTGCTGAAAACTTTTATTTTTTTTACAGTGGCAAAATCAAACCGAACCGCTAAAGGGATTTCATACACTTTGCAGTTGGCATCAATTTTTATCATTGCTACACTACCCCAATAGGTGCCTGGCTTGGTTTTGTAGTCTGAAGGGCCTGCCACATATTTTTTGCTGCTGGTAAAAAATCCAGTTTGAATACTCAGTTTTTTTGTGAGTTGATAGCCTACAGCAAAGCCGGTTTTTGCAGTAACCTTTCCTGAAGAAAATAATTTTACCCCATTAGTTTCTGCACCAGCAGCAACCATCAAATACATTCTGGAAAGCTTACTTTGCTTATCTTTTTTTTCTGATGCAGCAGTTGTATTTTTTGCTTGTTCCGCTACAGAATTATTAGAGATAGCAATTGTTTTTTCTTTTTCTCTTTGATTTTCTGCTTTTGATATTTCAGGTTCTGATGATTTAATAACAGAAGTTTGCTGCATATTATTTTTATCGGGAGCGGTAACATTATCCTCATCGTTAATAGCATTATTTTGCTGCACCTTAAAAGTAGATTTGCTTTTTACTTTATCAGCAATAACAGCTCTATTTTCTGCAATGCTGTTATCGTTTTGAGGCACTGAATTTTTGGAGGTAGCAGTTTTTGCCAGAGGCTCTTGAACAGCTAAACTAACAGCACTTAAAGAACCGGGCAAAGAAGTTATACCCGCAGGTTTATTTTTATTGTCAATATTATCAGAAGAAATATTATTGCCCAAAACACTATTTTCTGCAACAGGCAGTGATGAAACATTTTTATTTTCTATCGGCACTTTACCCTGCTTGTTTTTTTCTGTAGCTATATTTTCAGTAAAATTTTTAATCCCTTCATTTTTAAATATAAAGTATCCTCCGGCACTTAATGCGCCTATTATTGGCAATAACCACCATAACCAAAAGGCTGGTCTCTTAGGGTCTTTTTCTCCATTGAGCAAAACTTCCATTTTCTGCCATGCTTCTTCATCAAAAGCCGGCTGATAGGCTTCTGATGATTTTTTAATAATCTCTTCTATATCGTCAAATCGCTTTGTTTTCATAATAATTAAAATCTGTTTCTTTCAACATTTTTTGAATATTCATTCTTGCTTTGGCAAGATTGGATTTGGATGCCCCTACAGAAATTTTTAATTGCTTTGCTATTTCTTCATGCTTATATCCATCCAATACATGCAGGTTAAACACTGTGCGGTAAACAGGAGATAACTGTTGAATAATAGCCAGAATTTCTTTAAAGGTCATACGATCAATAGATGTTTCCACCGTATCGGCAGTATTAAAATGATGATCAGAAATTTCGGCAATAAGAAAGCGCTGGTTATTTTTTCTTAAATGATCTATTGAAGTATTTATCATGATGCGCTTCATCCAACCTTTTAAAGAAGCTTCCACGTTTGTGTGTTGAGGGTTAAATGTATGCAGGGCTTTGTACACTTTTAAAAAGCCATCGTTTACAACTTCAACTGAATCATCTGGGCTGCTACAATACCGCAGGCAAATGCCCATAGCGTAGCCATAGAACAATTCGTAAAATTCTTTCTGACTACCCCTGTTTGACTTTACGCAACCCTGGATGATATGTAACAGATCAGGCCTTTCTGGCAAAATGTTCAGTTTAAATCTTTAAACGGCTCAGTAGTTTAGTTATGCTCTATACGCAGAGCTTTAAATAAAGGTTGCCGTTTCAAATAAATTTTCAGTTTAAAGTTATAAAAAATAAACCCTCAAGCTTTTAAAAGTTTGAGGGTTCATTCAGGCAATACTTAAATATTTTACTTTTTCATCATCCCGGCCATTCTACCCATAGGCATTTTGTTCATAGTCTTCATCATTGTTTTCATCTGTTCAAACTGTTTTAAAAAAGCATTTACTTCTGCAATTTCTTTTCCGCTTCCTTTGGCAATGCGATTTTTACGGTTGGGGTTAATAATATCAGGATTGCGTCTTTCCTGCAGGGTCATAGAATTAATCATTGCTTCAATGCCTTTAAAAGCATCATCATTTATATCCAGGTCTTTTACCTGCTTGCCTACACCAGGTATCATACCCATCAGATCTTTCAGGTTGCCCATCTTTTTTATTTGCTGCAACTGGGTTTTAAAATCTTCAAAGTCAAACTGATTTTTACGTATTCTTTTTTCCAGCATTGCAGCCTGGGCTTCATCAAACTGTTCCTGTGCTTTCTCTACCAGGCTCACAATATCGCCCATGCCTAAAATTCGCTGTGCCATTCTTTCAGGATAAAAAACATCCAGCGTATCCATTTTTTCTCCGCTACTGCTAAATTTAATGGGCTTGTTCACGGTGTATTTGATGGATAAAGCAGCTCCGCCTCTTGTATCGCCATCTAACTTGGTAAGCACTACGCCACTAAAATCCAGGCGTTCGTTAAATGCCGCAGCAGTATTTACTGCATCCTGTCCGGTCATACTATCTACAACAAATAATATTTCCTGTGGGTTTACTGCCGCTTTAATATTAGCCACTTCTGTCATCATTACTTCATCAACAGCCAGGCGGCCTGCGGTATCTATTATGATAACATTTTTATTTTTAGACTTTGCTTCCTTAATTGCATTTTGGGCAATAGAAACCACATCTTTATTTTCCCGTTCACTGTACACATCTACACCAATCTGACCACCTAAAACTTCCAACTGATCTATAGCCGCCGGCCTGTACACATCTGCAGCTACCAGCAAAGGAGATTTTCCTTTTTTGGTTTTAAGGTAATTGGCCAGCTTACCGCTGAATGTAGTTTTACCACTACCCTGCAAGCCTGCAATTAAAATAATTGCCGGGTTGCCACTGATATTAAATTCACTTTCTTTTCCTCCCATCAGTTCAGTTAATTCATCCTGAACGATTTTAATCATTTGCTGGCCCGGGTTTACGGCTAACAAAACTTTAGAACCCATGGCCGTTTCTTTTACTTTATCAGTAAACTCTTTGGCTATTTTATAATTTACATCTGCATCAACCAATGCACGGCGAATATCTTTTACCGTGTTTGCAATATTGAGTTCGCTAATGCGGCCTTCGCCTTTAATATTTTTGAAAGCCGATTCTAATTTTTCGCTGAGAGAATTAAACATTTGTGTTGATTATTTTTAGTCTTTTAATTAAATTTTTCCATTAAATACTAAATGCTGTTTCTATAATTGCTGCCTGCTCTTTTGCATGCACTTTAGCATAACCAGTAGCGGTAGCCGCACTTGCAGCACGGCTGATAATATGCAGATTAATATTTTTTATATTCATGCGCAGGTAAGTAGCAGCACCCATATTTAAGGGTTCTTCCTGCACCCAGTGCCAGATCGCTTTGCTGTATTTTTTATACAACACATCCAATTGATTTTGAGGCAATGGATATAATTGTTCCAGGCGCACTATAGCAATATCATTTCGTTTTTCTTTTTGCCTGCGCTCTTCCAGGTCGAAATAAATTTTACCGCTGCACATTAAAACTTTTTTAACAACAGCAGCATCTGCAACATTTATATCATCATATATTTCTTTAAACCCACCGGTAGAAAATTCATTGATAGCACTATAACTTCCGGGGTGGCGCAGGTTTGCTTTTGGAGTAAACACTACCAGGGGTTTTCTAAAAGCCCAGGCCTGCTGCCTGCGCAATGCATGAAAGAAATTGGCTGAGGTGGTAATATTTGCAATGATCATATTCTGCTCAGCGCATTGCTGCAGAAATCGCTCCATGCGGGCACTGCTATGCTCGGGCCCCTGTCCTTCATAACCATGGGGAAGCAACAGTACTACTCCATTCATGCGCTGCCACTTTGTTTCTGCAGAGCAGATATATTGATCTACTATTATTTGGGCACCATTTATAAAATCGCCAAACTGTGCTTCCCATAAAACCAGTGCATTGGGGTTTGCCATAGAATAACCATATTCAAAACCCAGCACCGCATACTCACTTAAAAGAGAGTTGTATATTTTAAAATCAGATTTATTTTCAGAAAAAACACTCAGCCTGTTATACTCATTATTAGTGTTTTCATCGTATAAAACTGCATGCCTGCTGCTAAAAGTTCCTCTCTTTACATCCTGCCCACTCATGCGAACATCTTTCCCCTCTTTCAAAAGACTTGCATAAGCAAGCAACTCACCAGTAGCCCAATCTATCTTTTGCTCATCGTCAAATAATTTTACTTTGTCCTGTATGAGTTTATCTACTTTGCGCAGCGGTTTAAAGTCTGCAGGCCA
>JBKJSJ010000274.1:0-2976 GCA_046595965.1 Ferruginibacter sp. | reverse complement strand
ATTGTGGAAAAGGCATCATGGGAGTTTTCTTCCATTTCTCAAAAAGGTCAGCCGCATATTTATCTCTTTTTATTACACCCTGAGAATTTCTTACGTATTCATATAAAAGTTTTTTGTCTGGCCAGCGGGCTTCCACTCCTGCCAGGGCAGGCGCAATAAAATCTTTATGGGGCAAGTGGCACTGCATACAATTTATTTTATACAATTGCCCACCATTTATACTGCTTTCATAATTTTCATTGGAGGCAGTATTGGAAATATTTTTTTCATCGGTATTACCACAGGAAATCAAAAAGAATAAGGAGGAAATAATCAAACTATTTTTCATGGCTATTTATGCAGGTTTTAAAGATTTATAGGTTTAAAAGGTAGAAAGTTTAAAGTAAGGTATTAAACAACTATTTTTTAGTTCACAACAGCATGAAAAATGATTGAGAAAATACTGCATCAACTATTCACTATTCACTACTGACCATTGCCTACTTCAATACTTCCCTGCTTATTACTAATTTTTGTATCTCACTCGTTCCTTCACCAATGGTACACAACTTACTATCCCTGTAAAATTTTTCTACCGGAAAATCTTTGGTGTAGCCATAGCCACCAAAAATCTGCACTGCATCTGTACTAATTTCTACAGAAATTTCGCTGGCATAATATTTTGCCATGGCAGCTTCTTTAGTCATAGGCAGGCCCTTCATTTTTAAATCGCAAGCCTGGTTTATGAGTAGCTCTGCGGCCGCTATTTTTGTGGCCATATCAGCCAGTTTAAAACTAATACCCTGGAAGTTGGCAATAGGCTGATCGAACTGATGCCTTTCTTTGGCATATTGCACCGATGCTTCATAAGCACCTTTGGCAATGCCCAGGCTGAGGGCAGCAATAGAAATTCTTCCTCCATCCAGTACCTTCATGGCCTGTTTAAACCCTGTGCCTACCTCACCCATACGGTTGGCATCGGGTATAATGCAGTTATCAAAAATCATTTCGGCAGTTTCGCTGGCACGCATACCCAGTTTGTTTTCTTTTTTGCCAGCACTAAAACCTGCAGTGCCACGCTCTACAATAAAGCTGGTAGAATTATTTTTTGCCCTAGGTTCGCCGGTGCGGCACACAACCACTGCTATGTCGCCACTCTTGCCATGTGTGATCCAGTTTTTGGTGCCGTTTAGCATCCAGTTGTCACCCTGTTTTACGGCGGTAGTTTTCATGTTGCCCGCATCGCTGCCGGTATTGGCTTCGGTAAGTCCCCAGGCACCCAGGTATTCTGCAGTAGCCAGTTTGGGTAAATATTTTTGTTTCTGATCTTCGTTACCAAATGCAAGAATATGGCCGGTGCATAAAGAATTATGGGCAGCCACCGATAAACCTATGGAGCCACATACTTTGGCAATCTCCTGAATGACCACGCTGTATTCAAAATATCCTAGCCCGGTGCCGCCATATTTTTCCGGCACAAATACACCCATCATACCCAGCTTGCCGAGTTCCTTAAAAATATGCAAGGGAAACTCCTGGCTCTCATCCCATTCCATTAAATAGGGTTTAATATATTGCCGGGCAAAATCCCTGGCAGACTCCCCCACCTGTTGGGTTATTTCTGATTGACTAAAATTCATAGTAGCGATCGATTGAGCGACAAAAATAACCGAATTAATATTGTGACCAAGCCGGTTGTTTAAAATAATGGAGACTTATAGAGAAAAATTATTGCATAATAAGTTGTGCTAATAAGGATGCTTAGGTGTACCCATTAAATACATTCTTAGCGGATGCATTAATACATCTCTGCATGTAAGTTGAGTTTAAAGCAAACCATCATGGTTAAAATAGATAGCGGTTGAAGAAATATGGCCGCCATCTCTTTTACGTCCGGCAATGAAAGATCATTGTTTAGTGTGAGCATGGTGATCTTATTAACTTAAAGTTTTACAAAAAAAGTAACCCGGTTTTTAAATTCTTACAATGAATTAAGAAATTGATCTGCATTATTAAGATGTGTCTTTTGTTTAAGGTCTGGCATTTTATCAAAACTGCTTACCAACATTCCTAACCTGGGATTTTGTAAAAAGAAAACCCTGTGGGTATGCATAAACCTCCAGAACAAGCCGTCCCATATATTTTGCCATTCTCCTTTTTTATAGTCACTCATTTTCATTAAGTAATTACTTCCGCTTATGTAGGGTTTGGTTGCCATCAGTCCTCCATCGGCAAACTGGCTCATGCCATACACATTGGGAACCATCACCCAATCATACGCATCTATAAAGAGTTCCATAAACCAACGGTAAACTTCATCTGGGTCAAATTCACACAACAACATAAAGTTCCCTAAAACCATTAATCTTTCTATGTGATGACAATAACCTGTTTCCAAAACTTTTTTTATGGTAACATCAATAGGTGCTATCCCTGTGCTGCCATTCCAGAAAGAAGGAGGGATTTTTCTGGTAAATCCCCAGTAATTTTTTGTACGTTCTTCACTACCTTTCAATTCATATACTGCTCTTATAAATTCCCGCCAACCAATGATCTGCCGGATAAACCCTTCAAAAGAATTTAATGGAATTTCCTGGTTGCTGGCATATAGTAAAGCCTCATCAATAATAAATTGAGGTGTAAGCAGGCCCACATTAAGCATGGGTGTTAAAACACTGTGATGCAGGATATTTTCATTTGTAACGATGGCATCTTCATAAGCACCAAATTCTGAAAATCTTGATTTAAAAAAAGTTTGCAGCCAGTTTTTGCTTTCGGCATAAGTAGTGGGGTAAATAAAATCAGTATTCAGCTTAGCGTAGTTATCCGGAAAATATTGTTGCGTGTAAGTAATCGCTTCTGCATAAAAACTATTGGGAGTTAAAAAGTCAACTTTCGGGGCTGTTTTCCCTTTGGGATATTTTAAGCGATTCTCCTCATCATAAGTCCATTTTCCGCCAATTGGTTTTTGTTTATTTTCCAGTAATATATTTCTGC
>JBKJSJ010000149.1:0-3408 GCA_046595965.1 Ferruginibacter sp. | reverse complement strand
GGTACAACGAAGCACTCCAAAATAATTAGTCTCCATGATAGATTTAAAATCTGCCATATCCAATTCTTCAATAGAGCCATGATGCTCTATACCTGCGTTATTTACTAATACATCTATCGGTCCATTCTCCTGGAGTATAGCATCTATACCCTTTTTAACTGATTCATCGGAGTCCACATCCATTGCAGAAATTGTAATTGCCATAGATTCGGCAATTATTATTTGTTTTAATACTGTAGCGGCATCAGGATTTCGCATTGTGGCAAATACCTTATAACCCGCCCGTGCAAACGCTATTGCAGTTTCCAGTCCAATACCTTTACTGCTGCCTGTAATAATTACTGATTTCATTTTCTTAAATTAAAGTTGTTATTTTAATATTGTTTAGAAATTAATTCAACCTACTCATTCCTTCTATAATCCTGTACGGAGTTTTAAAAAACTCATTGATGGTTTCATTAAATTGTTTGCTGTAGTTAATGGGTGTTGCATGGCCCGAATTAGGCAATATCCATAAATAGGATTGTGGAATTGCATCTGCAATCAACATGGTATGTTTTGGCAGCAGGGCATCATGGTCGCCGCCTATAACAAGGGTAGGGCATTTAATAGAATGCAATTGCTGCAATGTAATGTTGGGTTCTTTAGTCATCATAGCCATTAATTTATATTGGTTCTTTATTTCTGCTGTTTGTTTTACTTTAGATAAGGAATCAACCTCTTTGGCCAACCAACGAAAAAGAAAAGGTTCAACAGCAGTAGAATCGGGCCATAAATTAGCACCAGTTACAGCAAGTTTTTTTACTTTTTCCGGATGACGAATTGCAAGCAGTAAGCCGTTAATTCCACCATCGCTCCAGCCAATAACAAAGCAGGAATCCAGGTGCAAATGATCCAACAAAGCGTTGAGGTCATCCGCCATCATTTCATAGGTTAAAGAGTCTCTTGCATCTTTTGATTTTCCTTGTGCCCTGCTATCTGCAAGTATTACTTTATACTCTTTAGAAAAATAGGGTATCTGGTTACTAAAATCTTTGATGCTACCTCCATTGCCATGAATGATGAGCAATGGTTTACCCTCTCCGTATATTTCATAATACATATTGATACCTCGCAAACTCACCTGCTGGCCTGCTTTTGTATTGTTACCATACGAAGCATCTGTTTGGGAATAAGCAAAACCAGTAAGGACAAATGTTGCGATTGTAAAAAGGATTTTTCTTTTCATACTAGGTGTTAAAAATAATTTTTAAAAAATTGCATGATGCAGGCTCTCATCACACTGTATTTCCAATTAAAATGAGCATGTTAGTATCAGGGTAAACGCATTAAAATTATTAATAACAAAAAATGGCATTTTTTAATCCCGGAGGGATGCAATTATTATAGAAATGACTAATTTTTCGATTTTTAAAACCCCGAAGGGGTGAAATTTCACCCCTTCGGGGTTTTGAGCAAATTTATAATCTGGGTTCCTATAATAATATCAGCCTTTCAGGCTTAAGAAATTTTAATGCGTTTGCCATGATGTTGTTATGTTGTTTAATGTAAGAATATTTATTTTCATTTCGCCTTGTACACTTCCAGTTCTATTTCTATCATAAACTCCGGCAATGCCAATTCTTTTACACCCAACCAGGAACCTGTTGGAAAATTCTTTTTGTAAATACTGTTGCGGTAACCAGATTGTTTTAAAAATTCGGGCATGTTGGTGGTAAAAATATTTTCAACCACCACATCATCAAAACTACAGCCGTAATGTTTTAGCACTTTATCTAGATCGGAATAACAGTTTTTCATTTGTTGCGCCATATCTCCTTTGGCAGTGGGATTGCCTGCATCATCCATGCTAACGGCACCTGAAATTTTAATATCATTGCCCAACCTAACGGCGTGTGAATAACCATACAATTTTTCTACACCGGGCCGCAACAGGAAATAGGATGCTGAATCAGCCTGAGAAGGATTAATAGCCGCTTCTGTTGTTGCTTTAGATTGATCCACTTCATTGCACGCAACAATAAATGAACAACAAAAAAAGAGGGTTAAAGTGCCTAAAGAAAATTTGATCATAAGTTTAATTTTAAAAAATAAATTTTAATACAGGGTTATGTTTTTATAGTTCGCAGAGTTTGGTTGCCAGCTTTATAATTTGCTTACTCACTACGCAAACGTTTTGTATGCATTATTTTAAAATTAATTTATAGGTACCAATATAGCAGTTGCAGTTGCATGCATTGGTTTCTTTTTAAATACTGGTTTTTGCAGGTAACTCAATCTTCTCCACAACCACTCAAGCGGGCCAAATTCAAAATACCTGAGCCATATAGGGGATACTATTAATTGAAAAATCCATATCCCAAAAACAACATATAACAATTCGTAGCGCTGCAGTTTGCCAAACAATCCAAAACCTACGCCTGTAAAAACAAGCATACAAATAATAGAATGCATAATATAATTGGTGAGTGCCATTTGGCCTACAGCCGCCAGCCTGCGTTTTAGCCATTGCAGCACAGGTGCTTTTACCAATATCATAATAGCACCAATATGCCCGATAGACATTGCCAGCCTGCCGAAATAATAAGTAATGTTTGATTTGGAAAAAGCTTCAATGGAAAAGTTGTCTTTTAAAATTATTTGTAATTCGTAGTAGTTAATGCAGAGGCCAATAATATAGCCTGCTGCTACCATAATTCCATAAAATTTATAAGATTTGTTTGCTGATAAAACATCCCATTTAAACAAAGCAATACCCATGAGCATCATGCTGAGAATGTCCCATAAATCGTACTTGTAAAACCAGGTGGTATCCGAAAGCATATTTTTATGTGCAAGGTGTTTTACAACTGTAAAATACCCGCTGCGCATTTGTTCATTGTTTTTGGCTACATAAGCAGCCGACTTTTTTTTCTGAATTTCCTGCCATGTCTGTGTGGCTTCCTGTTGTTCTTCGTTTAGTGCCAGACCCGAAGCTTTGCTGGTTTCTGCCTGGGCTACCTGCTCTATCATTTTTAGGTTGTCCCGGTGATCTACATAATTCCATAAAGTACCTACACAAATAAGGAAGCAAGATATAAGAAGGAGTTTTTTTGGAGCCAGGTTTCTAAAAGAATAAACAAAGAAACCCATGAGTGCATAATCGTATAAAATTTCTCCTGTCCACAGCAGCAGGTAGCCATGCACCAAACCAAAAAACAACATCCATAAAAGTCTTCTAAAATAAATATCAGGCCCTGCTATACCGGCTTCTCTTTCTTTGCTGCGCTTCAGTAGAATGAACATGCCTACGCCAAACAGAAGGGAAAATAGCCCACGCATGGTTCCTTCAAAAACCATATTGGTGGCTATCCATGTATAAAGATTTAAGCCGGTGGCACCACCAGAAACAGTTGGGTTGCTGTAAGC
>JBKJSJ010000128.1:0-3046 GCA_046595965.1 Ferruginibacter sp. | reverse complement strand
TTTTACAATCCCTTTTTCATAACTTTTGTTTGTTTTCCAGATAGTATATATTCTTGATAATAATTTTCGGGCGATAATGATAATGGCTCGTTTAGGTGTTTTAATTTTTATCAATTCCTGATATTTTAAGGTTAAGGCAGGGTCGTTTTTCTTACTGCGATCCATGCACATTCTAAAATGAGGGGGCGTATTGTTGTGTGTCCTCTTGTGGTCATTTTCCCTTTATAAACACTTTCGCCAGATGAATATTCGCTGGGGCAGAAGCCGATGTATGAATTAAATTTCTCGAAATTATCAAATCGATTTAGCATCCCTTTTGAATATGCTTCGCCAATGCGTCTGGAATCAGCGGCATCTGTTTTGCTTAGCATGCCTTTGTTGGTTTGTGGTACATCGGCTGAATTAACTACATCGCAATGAATGCCTAAGGCCGTCAACTCACGCTGTACTGAAAATCCACAAAAATCTGCTTCATAACAAGCTCTATAGTTGCCATGGGGATAGTACGTTTGAAAATGACTGAGCAAAATAGCCCCTTTCGATTCTTGGTGGAAGGTTTTAACAAAACTGTCATTTACATAAATTGATACAGACCAATTCTTTTTGTGAACATCTAAACCAATATTGATGTCTTGGTCTTTAAAATTTACCGTTTCTTTTTTTTGATTTTTTTCTTTTAACTTTATCATGGTCATTGTTTTTGAACATAAATTTATTGTAGCTTTTTAAGACTACTCAATGTTCTTTTTCAATGACTTTTTTATTACATGGATACTACTTAGTAAATCAAGATGGTATAAAACAAAAAAAGCACCGGATTTAGTACCGATGCTTTCCTGTTTTTATCCCTGGCTATAAATTAGCAGTTTTTAATTTCCTGGGAATTTTTATTTCAAACTTCATATCTGCATTATTTCTTTTGGCCACAATAGGATAAGAAGATTTCTGACTGTTTATATGTAATTGTTCTCTTGCATCATCAGTGTTATTTACCTTTACGCCTGCTACTTCGGTAATAATATCATCTTTTTTTACGCCGGCTTTTTCTGCTGCAGAACTTTCTTCCACTTCCAGCACTTTTACGCCACTGCCTTCTTCCAGGTCTTGAATTTTAAGTCCCAGTTTCTGGCGGCTGAAAAAATTATTTTCCATTTCATCATTTCTCCAACCAAATGCGCCGGGGGGCATTGCTTCATTAGGTTGGCCGGGCACCCTGGGCATTGTAAATGCCCTAGAACCACCGCCGGGCGTAGCAAATGAAAAACTTCTTACACCCGTACGTTCCTGCAGGCTTGCCTTTATAGTTTTATCTTTTCCGTTTCTTTTAAAATTTATTTTTACTTCTTCTTTAGGTTTTTTGCTGCGGATAATTTCTGATAAATCTGCGGGGCCATCTACTTTTTTATCATCTATTTTAGTGATGATATCTCCTTTTTCCAGTCCTGCTTTTTCTGCAGCACTGCCTTTTGTAATTTCTTCAATTTTAGCACCTGAATCATCTTTTTGGGTAGTTACTCCCAGGAATGTGCCACCCATCATAGGAGCCCTGTTTTTTTTAAAATTATCTCCGCCAAAAGCCAATTCCATTTCCTGTCCAAACCTTTCCATGTCATGGCCAAAACCTTCCATATCTTTTTCCAGTTGTTTATATTTAAAAGTTCGATTGTTGATGGTTATTTCATCGTCCTTAAATTCTATCAGCGGTTTTCCATTAATGAGCACTTTATCATCTTTAAATTCAAGTTTAAAACTTGCATCTTTATCCCCCTTTTTTTTAATGATGATTTCCTGCACTTCTTTGGGAGGCTCAGGAGCTTTTTGATTTTCCTGTGCAAGAGCTTTGTAACCAATGGCTGCAAAGAGCCAAGGCATAATAGTGGCAAAAATAATTTTGTTCATGGCTTACTTATTTTTATGTACGAAGAATTTAGTATATCAAAACTAAGGGGATTTATTTAAATACGAAACATTTCGCAAGTAAATATTTTTCTTTAACATTTTATTGAGATTTATAACCGGAATTTTCGGCCACAAATATTTTTACAGGGCAATCGTCTGTAATTTCTTCTCCAATAAATTGCATACCTATTTTTTTAAGAACCGTAAGGGAGGCAATGTTATTAATATGTGCCTCGCCGGTAATAGTTTTAAGGTGCAGGTTTTTAAAACCATATTGCAGGGTAGCTGCCGCAGCTTCGGTGGCATAGCCCTTGTTCCATGCAGCTTTTATAAAGCGATAACCAAGGTCAGTTTCATCCGGTTCGGTGCAGTATTTTAATCCACACCAACCAATGAACTGGTTATTTTCTTTTAAATGTACCGCCCAGCGGCCAAAATGAATGCAGCGGCCTCATCGCTGTGGGTAAAGCGGAAAAGCATAAGCCGGGGAGTTTGTAAAATAATATGGATTGGCGAAGAAATGTTCCCGCAGAGGGCGCAGAAATTCGCAGCCATGATCTGCCACCTCTGCGTAATCTGCGAAAAAAGTTAGCTACAAATTAAACTAATTTATAATACTAAATTATTTGCTTCATTAGTGATGCTTAGATGCAAAAGAATTATATGAGTGCTTTTACTTTATTGATGAGTGCTGCAAAATTACTTGTATCCTGTCCGCCGGCAGTAGCAAGTATTTTTTGTCCGCCACCGCCGCCTTTAATAAGCGGGCTCACTATTTCTTTAATGATTTTTGATGCGTCTATATTTTTTGCCACCGTTACTGTTTGGCTTATACTGACGGCTACATGTGCTTTGCCTCCAACATTGGCACAAAGAATTACCAGGTGATCGTGCAGGTGATGCTGCAGATCGAAACAAAGTTTTTTTAAAGCATCCGCATTGGGCACTTCTATTATTTGCCCTATAAAGCTTACGTTGTTAATGATCTCATCTTTTTGCATCAGCTCGTTTCTTATGCCCACCAATTGTCTTGCCTCCAGTGATTCTATCCGTTTGGCCAATACATTATTTTCTGCCTGTAGATTTTCTATGGACTTTAAAAGGTCGGCAGGATTTTTTAATAAACCACGAATGGCACTCATTTCAA
>JBKJSJ010000111.1:0-8141 GCA_046595965.1 Ferruginibacter sp. | reverse complement strand
CCGCTTTAAAAAGCGGTTTTTTATGCTTAAAAATGAAGGAATAAAATTTCTGATAAAATAATTTTGGTAGTAACGTTTCTTACTGGTTACTTTATCAATTATTAAGCATTAAAAGGGTAGGGAAAATATTAATTTAGCCACTAACATTTAAAACAATAAAACATGAAAAGTATTAGCACACTGGTAATTTTAGGAATTCTTGCAGTTATATTATTTATGGGCTGCAATGGTTACAATGGCCTGGTAAAGCAGGATGAAAGCGTAAAAAAAGCCTGGAATAATGTTCAGGCAGAATATCAAAACAGGTCGGATCTTGTAGGAAATCTTGTAAACACCGTCAAAGGTGCTGCCAATTTTGAGCAAAGTACTTTAACCGCTGTAGTGGAAGCAAGAGCAAAAGCTACGAGTGTAAATATTAATGCAGACAATTTAACTCCCGAAAAAATTGCTGAGTTCCAGGCTGCACAGAGTCAGTTATCAGGATCACTTAGCCGTTTATTGGCCACTGTAGAAGCTTATCCTACTTTGAAGGCTACAGAAAATTTTACCAAACTGCAGGGCCAGTTAGAAGGTATTGAGAATAATATCAAAAATTCCAGGAAAGTATTTAATGACGAAATAAATATTTATAATACCAAGGTAAGATCATTTCCCATGAATATTCTTGGAGGCATTTTTGGATTTAAAGCTAAAGAAGGTTTTAAAGCAGATGCCGGTGCAGAAAAGAAAGTAGATGTGAATTTTGATGACATGAAAAAATAATGTTAAGCATTCTCATTTAGTTACATGAATAAAAAAAGTTATACCGGTTATATCATCGGTGGCATATTGGTTATGGTGGGCATTTGGCTCATCACAACCTATAATGCTTTGGTAAAAAAAGAGGAGAAGGTAAAACTACAGTGGAACGAAGTGCAGAACGCCTACCAGCGCAGGCTTGATTTGATACCTAATTTGGTAAATGTGGTAAAGGGAGGGGCAGATTATGAGCAAACTACTTTGCAAAAAATTGCTGAGGCCAGAGCAAAAGCTACCTCCATAAATGTAAATGGAATTAATGCGGAAAATTATCAACAACAAGTTGCGGCACAGGATGAACTTGCTGCAGCAGCAAACAGGTTAATTGTTACAGTGGAAAAATATCCTGACCTGCAAGGTGCAAAGGCTTTTTCGGGCTTGCAGACTCAATTGGAAAGAACAGAGTTAAGGATAAAAATAGCCAGGAAAGATTTTAATGCTTCCATTGCAGCATACAATAAAAGTGTAAAAACATTTCCAACAAAACTAGTATCAGGTTTATTTGGTTTCCCGGCTAAAGAGGGATTTCAATCTGATGCCGGAACAGACAAATCGGTAGAGATAAAATTTTAATATGGTCTTATTTCCTTTTTTTAAAAAGAAAGCATTGTTCAACGAGGATGAAACACGGCGGATAGTCTCGGCTATACGTAGCTGCGAGATAAGAACCAGCGGGGAAATAAGGTTGTATATAGAGGCTAAAAATCCTTATGTAAGTCCTATGGACAGGGCGATAGAAGTTTTTGCCAAATTAAAAATGGAACAGACAGATCACCGAAACGGGGTTTTGTTATACATCGCATACAAGCATCATGAACTGGCACTCTTTGGCGACTCAGGAATTTATGAAAAAGCGGGAAAAGTTTTTTGGGATGCGGAAGTAAAAAAGATGATTGCCAATTTTGGTAAAAACCTTTTGCCGGAAGGCATTATAGAATGTGTACTGAATGTGGGAGAAGTACTTAGCCAGGCATTCCCTTATATACCTACAGAAGATAAAAATGAACTGCCCGACGATATCGTATTTGGAAAACTATAATTGAAAGCAAAATTGAAAAAACGAACCATCTATAACAGTTTTAAAAAAGGATTATTTCTTTTGATGGCTGTATTTTCTTTTGTATTGACTTTTGCTCAAAACAATTTTAACCCCGATGAGCTTTTAAAGCCCCGTACAGGTAAACAAGCATTGGTAAATGATTTTGCCAATATTCTTACACCCGATCAAAAGCAGGCACTGGAGAACAAGCTTGTTGCATTAGATGACAGTACCTCTACACAAATTTCTGTAGTAATTATTCCTACAATCGGAAGCTATAACATCAGCGATTATAATATAGAACTCGGAAGAGCATGGGGAGTAGGAGGCAAGCAGAATAATAATGGCGTTGTATTGTTGATAGCCAAAGAGGATAGAAAACTGGATATCACTGTTGGCTATGGTTTGGAAGGTGCCCTTCCCGATGTTACATCTAAATCAATTATTGATGATATAATTGTACCTAATTTTAAAGGCAATGATTATTATCGGGGTATAGATGAAGGAACCGATGCCATTATTGCGGCTGTAAAAGGTGAATATAATACACCACGAGCAAAAACAGGCAAAGGAATTTCTACAGGCAAAATATTTTTTATCATTATTATTATTCTTTTCTTTTTGTTATCGTCAGGTGGAGGTAATAATAAAGGCGGGTCATTTATGAGCAGGAGAGGCGCTATGCCATTTATACTTGGCAGTCTGCTTGGAAGTGGAGGAAGAGGGGGCTTTGGCGGCGGCAGCGGTGGATTTGGCGGTGGAGGTGGAGGTGGCTTTGGAGGCTTTGGGGGCGGTAGTTTTGGTGGTGGCGGTAGTAGTGGAAGCTGGTAGATTATTCTACGTTTGTTGCTTTATTTTATTTTATTTAATTGCTCAGATCATTACACTTAATTTATTACACTTCATTTAGCGCATATATTGTTTAGAGAATTTATACTCATAAAAAAAGTGGTTGCGATGTAACGCAACCGCTTTTTTTATATGAGTGCTTATTTTTAAATTATTCTAATTAATTAAAAACTGAATTAATGTAAGTTTCTACCTCTGCTCCTTTTGCTTTAGATATTTTGTCAAAAGAAGCTTTAAAAGAAGGATCTACATAGGGCCTAAACTCTGCAGGAATTGCATTTCTAAATCCTATCATTTTATCAATGCCCGCTTTTACTTTAGTAAGGTCGTTTACCTTTAGCAGGTAGGTTCCAAATTTATCTGTTAGCATTACTTTCTCCTGGGTAGCAGGGGCATTTTTATAAGCATTGGCAATAATTTCAAAATCTGCCTCAGTACCCTGTGCTATTAGAATATCTATAATAACATTTTCTAAAGCACCTTTAGCATCATTACTGTATTTTTTTGCCAGTGTGTAGGCATTGGCCGGATCCAATGCTACCAAACCTTTTAAGGCTGCCCCAGCAACGCTATAAGAAGAATCGTTTACTGCAGCCTGGTATAGGCTCAGGTATTTTGCGTTTCCGTTTTTTGCCAGGTAATTAATAGCTGCTGCTTTTGTTTTTTTATCCCGGTCTGTTTTTGCAATGTTTTCTATGGTCTCCAGCACAACGGCATCTGCTTTATAGGGAGTAGTGCCAATTTTTTGAATAGTGTATTGTCTTAAACCTGCAAACTTATCATTCAATCCCTTAGCAATTTCAGGCATACTTTTTTTGGCAAAAAAATCCAGGGCTTCTCTTCTGTCTAAATAATTTTTAGCATATTTCCATTGGGCTAAAAAGTTTTCTTCCGACTTATTATCTGTTTTTTCTGCCAGAAGATATTTATCGGCATCCACATTTATTAAATCTGGCTTTGAACTATAGGGAAAAGAAAAACTATCGAGTTTGTTTTCGATCCATACATTTTTTCTTGTTACATTATTTCCATTATATATATCTATGGCAATGGGTAATTTAAAAATTTTCTCAGATTTTTGAGTTTGCTCTACCCATACTTTTGCAATTCCTGGTACATCATAATTATAACTGATTTTTAATTTTGGATGTCCACTTCCATAATACCATTGGTTCCAAAACCAGTTCATGTCTTTACCTGTAACTTCTTCAAAAGCCAGGCGAAGCTGGCCTGCTTCACCAGCTTTAAATTTATTGGTAGTTAAATAATTGTTAAGTGATTTAAAAAAAGCATCGTCGCCCACATAATTTCTCAGCATGTGCAATATTCTTCCGCCTTTATTATAACTCACTGCATCAAACATATCTTCTTTATTTGCATAATGAAATCTTACCAGGTCTTTTTTATCACTCCCACTTTGAATATATCCCTGCATATCATCAAAATTGTGTTCGTTGGCATAATCCTTACCATATTTATATTCATCCCACAAGTATTCACTGTAGTTGGCAAAACTTTCATTTACGGTTAAGTTACTCCAGCTTTCGGCAGTAACAAGGTCTCCAAACCATTGGTGAAACAATTCATGTGCAATAGTTTCTTCCCATGCATTGCCATCTGCTAACTGGCGATTATTTTGGTAAGCACTTTCCTGGTGTAGCGTAGCAGTAGTGTTTTCCATAGCTCCGCTTACATAATCCCTGCCCACAATTTGTGCATATTTAGCCCAGGGGTAATCAATACCCAATTTATCCGAAAAGAATTTTATCATTTCAGGTGTGTTTCCAAAAATACCCTTAGCATAAGGAGCATATTCTTTTTCCACATAGTAACTCACTTCTTTTCCTTTATAAGGCACATCTTTTATTATACTATAATCGCCCACTCCCATAAAGAAAAGGTAGGGTGCATGAGGCAGTTCCATTTTCCAGGAATCAGTACGGGAACCATCTGTATTTTTTTTCTGCGATTTTAAAATACCATTGCTAAGCGTTACATATTTGGCGGGCACCGTCATAGAAATTTCCTCTGTAGTCTTTTGGTTTGGCTTATCTATTGTTACAAACCATACACTGCTTCCCTCTGTTTCTCCCTGTGTCCATATTTGAGTTGGTTTACCAGGTTCTTCGCCTTTTGGGTTAATAAAATACAATCCTTTGGCATCTGTAATAGCAGCACTACCCTTTACTTTAAGCTCATTGGGTTTACTTATGTAATCAATATATAAAGTATAAGTTTCGGTTCTTGTGTAAAATTTATCCAGCTTTATATTTAGCTGCATTCCATCATAACTATATTTCAATGGAGTCTTTATAGATCCTTTAATAATAGAAAGCTCCTTTATTTCCATTCCCTTGGCATCAAGCAACGCAGAATCAGTAGAATAAAAATGGGGTTTTAGTGTTAGCCACTCTTTTCCATACAGGTAAGATTTATTATAATCAAAGTGTACATCCAGTTTTGTATGCACCAGATCGTTTATTCTTTGGTAACTTTCTCTGTAAATTTTTTTCCAGGAACTGTCTTCAGGTTCATCATCAGGCTGTGCAGATACAATAGAAGGTAAACAGGCAATTGCAAACGCTAATAAAATTTGTTTCATATTATTTATAAATTTTGCCGTAAATGTAGATGCAGTTTTGCTTTTGCATTGTTAATTTTTTACAAACGGCGAATATGTCATTATTGATTAGATTTGCAATCAAAGATTTTTTTTAATGAGATCCTTTATAATTTCTGCAATATTTGTTTGTATAGGATTTGATTCTTATGCACAACTAAACCATTTTATCTATGTGCAAACTGATAATAAGCAAGCCTTTTATATAAGGTTAAATGAAAAATTATACAGTTCTTCTGCCTCTGGGTATCTTGTGATCCCTAAACTACAAAGTGGAAACCATCTAATCTCTGTAGGTTTCCCCAAAAATGAATGGCCAACCAGGAATATTACTATTTCGGTTTCAAATAAGGATATAGGATATATGCTCAAAAATTTTGAAAGCAAAGGCTGGGGGTTATTTAATATGCTGACCATGGATATAACCATGTTAGATTCGCCCAATAATTTATTGAGTGAAAAAAAGACAGAAATCAGATCTGATGAGTTCTCTAATACTTTGGCCGATGTAGTAAATACGCCTTCAATAAAAGAAATTAATAACCAGGATATTAATATAAAAGAAGTACCAAAACCTAAAGAGCCATTAAAAACGAATGAAGATGAAAAAACCAGTGTAAGTGTTAGTGTGCCATCTAATTCATTACCAGTTATTGAAAAAGTTGTTTCAAATAAAATTACAAAGATCAATGAAGTAAAAACAGGCGAAGGAATGATTTTTAGCTATTTGGTAATTGAGGAGTTTGGGACAGATACTATCAGCATACTAGTTCCAAAAGATGAAATCAATGATAGTGAAGTAAAAAAAGTTGATGCGTCACCATTGAAGACTGAAACTGTAGAAACATCTCAATCAAGAGAAGAAAAATCAATTACAGGCAACGACCCTAAATTTATAGAAATAGAACTACCTAATCCAAATGTATTAAATGATACTGCTCAATTGAAAGCAAATGTTTCTACGAAGACAGATTCAATAATTGAAATCAAAGCAAAACCATTAGTAGAAAAAAAAGAGGAGAAGATTACCCATGCGGCGGATCTTAAAATGATCAATTCAGATTGCAAATCTGTTGCAACTGAGGAGGATTTTCTTAAAATTAGAAAAAAAATGACAAGTCAAAAAGGTGATGATGAGATGATAAACGTTGCTGCAAAATTTTTTAAACAAAAATGTTATAGCGTAGAACAGATAAAAAATTTAAGTGTATTATTTCTAAAAGATGAGGGGAAATATAAATTTTTTGATACTGCATACCCTTATGTGCATGATACTCCCAATTATAATCAATTAGAATCACAGCTATCCGAAACCTATTTTATTACCAGGTTCAAAGCAATGATTCGCAACTAATTTGAAATAACAATGCGTCGCTTTTTTATAGAGGTAGCATATATGGGTACTAAATATGCAGGTTTTCAAATACAGGACAATGCAAATACAATACAAGCGGAAGTAGAAAAAGCTTTAAAAATTTATTCTAAAGAGAATTTAAAACTCACAGGTTCCTCCAGAACAGACGCCGGGGTACATGCCAGGCAGAATTACTTTCATTTTGATTCAGAATTATTTTCAACTGATATAAACTTTGAAAAAGCTGTATATCATCTGAATGCTATCTTACCTCCTGATATTGTTTTAAAAAAAATTACAGAAGTTAATATAGATGCCCACTGTCGTTTTGATGCAGTTTCCCGTACTTATGAATATACTGTTTTTCAAGAAAAAAATCCATTTCTAAATGATATAGGGTATTTCTATCCATACAATTTAAATAAAGAAAGACTAACGCTTTTTGCCTGTGAAATTTTAAATCATACTTGCTTTGAGACTTTCTCAAAAAAAAATACTCAGGTTAAGGACTTCAATTGTACAATTTTTAAAAGTGAATGGTCATTCCAGCCAGATCGTCTTTTATATATAGTAACTGCAAATAGATTTTTAAGAGGAATGGTTAAAGGATTAGTAGGAACCATGATGAGATGCTCATCCAAAAATCTATCACCGGAAGAACTTACAAAGATTATACTCTCCAAAGATCCTTCAAAAGCAGATTTTTCAGTTGCGTCCAAAGGACTTATGCTTGTGCAAGTAGCCTTTTAATATACAATGAGTAGTTTAATTTTTAAATGTATAATTTTATTACAAATAATATTTTTATAAAAAGAAAAAGATAAAAAACCATTGAAACACCTATCATGAAAGGCTTTCAGCATTTTGAATAATGAATGAAAACAACATTAACAGTAATTAATTCAAAATAATTTTGGCAGGGAAATAATGACCCTTATCTTTGCCGTCCGCTTTTAAAAAAAGCAATAGTTCTAATAAAAGCAGAGAAATAAAATATCAAATAATTCTAAGATTTATTTGGAACATAAACTAACTGCTCTTACCTTCGCACTCCCAAATAAAAAATGGGCTTTTCATAGGAAAAGAAAGTAATAAAAACATGTATCAAAATTTGATCTGGGAAGTTAACAAACTCAACTTTTTGATGCGTAAAAAATAAATAGTTCTTCAATAAATTAAAGCCTGAATCTTACTCTCAAATTATCAAAATATAAATTTGAAAATTTGAAAGAAAAATTTGGCTCTTAAAATAAAGGCTCTTACATTTGCAACCCCAATCAAAAAGGGAAGCAAAAAGTAAAGCTTAAAGATCTTTGAAAGTTAGGAAACAATAGCAATAAACAAAGTAATGTTAGCGCAAATATTAATTTAGAATTTGACGTTAATTTCCAATGAAATTACACAGTCAGATCATAACAACTCATTTACAATGGAGAGTTTGATCCTGGCTCAGGATGAACGCTAGCGGCAGGCTTAATACA
>JBKJSJ010000443.1:0-4305 GCA_046595965.1 Ferruginibacter sp. | reverse complement strand
ATCCCTGCAAAGGACAGCACGAATAATTAAAAATCAAAATCGCACATTATCGTAGAAATCATAGAGCATGTAAAAAATTCTGTGGTTAGTAAAACCATTATAAAAAAACTACAGGCAATGTAACGGTTTCGTCTTTAAATGCCGGAGAGGAACAGGCTGAAAAAACTTCTCCTTTTGATAACTATATCCAGATAATAGATGGCTCAGCCGAATTGGTTATAAATGATAAAATCTACAAACTAAACCTGGTAGATGGCATCATAATCCCTGCCCATATCCGGCATTGCTTTAATGCTAATAAGAAATTTAAAATCATTTGCACTATTATAAAAGCGGTTACGAGGAATAGCCTTAATTTTATACCCAATCTACATACAATCTTTTCTGAGTAAACTCCCCAATAAACGCTTTACGTCAACTACGGCATGTATTATGCAGCAGTACAGTTGGGTATAAAAAATACCAACTATCTTTTACGTCTTGCTTTGCCCGGCAGCCTTAAAAATATGTAAATTATACAACTATTAATAATCGTTCTATAATAGCAATGGATTAATATAAAACAACTTTGTTTATTTTATTGCTTAAAAAAATTTGTTTGAAAATATTTATAAAATACATGGTGAGCAACCGCTGCAAAATGCTGGTGAAAGATGAGTTGAAAAAACTCGGCCTTCATTTTATTTTAGTAGAACTGGGCGAAGTAGAAATAATGGAAGAAATTTCTGCCCGGCAGTTGCAGATTCTTAATCATGCTTTACAGGCATCTGGCCTGGAATTAATAGACGATAACAAAGCCATACTAATAGAAAGAATAAAAAAAGTAATTATTGAAATGGTGCATCACACAGATGAAACAATTAAAATAAATTTTTCTTTTTTTCTAAGTGAAAAATTACAGCACAATTACACCTACCTATCCAACTTATTTTCCGAAGTGCAGGGAATTACTATAGAACAATTCATCATTCAGCACAAAATAGAACGGATAAAAGAACTAATTATTTATGATGAATTAACCATTACTCAAATAGCCTGGAGGATGAATTACAGCAGTGTATCGCATTTATCTAACCAGTTTAAAAAAGCTACCGGCCTGTCTCCTTCACACTTTAAAAAATTAAAAAATAAAAGGCGCAGGCCCATTGAAGAAATAGGAAATACTGCAGGCAGTATGCAGGTTAAATAAAAAAACGATATAAATAAATAATGCAGACAGGGCATATTACCATCTATTATTTCCACTTGGTCCTTCCCAAAAAATCGGGACAATTTATACTACTTAATAGATCAAGATGGTATTAAAATACTTTGTAACAATAGTTAAATGAAAGCAAAAAAAGACAAACCTAACCTGCCAATTAAAAAGCCAGACACAATTAAGCCACTCATCAAATCCCCCAACCTGTTTCCGGTGGTGGGCATTGGTGCTTCGGCAGGCGGGCTCGATGCTTTTAAAAAATTACTGAAAGCCATTCCCGAAGATTCGGGTATGGCTTATGTGCTGGTGCAGCATTTAGACCCCAAACACGAAAGCCTGCTGCCCGAGCTGCTGCAAAAAGTTACCAAAATACCGGTATTGGAAATTACTGATGATATAAAAGTACACCCCGATCATATTTACGTAATACCCAGTAATAAAATGATGGTGGCCACAGATGGTGTTTTACTACTTGCCCCCAGGCCCCCAAAAAGTAATGCCGAACGGAACCTCCCTATTGATCTTTTTTTTACGTCGCTGGCAGAAGTACACCAGGAACATGCAATAGGCGTAGTATTATCCGGCACAGCATCGGATGGCACACAAGGGTTAAAAGCCATTAAAGACCATGGCGGTATTACGTTTGCACAGGATGAAGCATCGGCAGAATATGATGGTATGCCCCATAGTGCCGTACATGCAGGTGTAGTAGATTTTATTCTGCCTCCGGGAGAAATACCAAAAAAATTATTAGAAGTAATCAATAAAACCATACTGGGTGATGAGGAGCTGCAAAACATTCCAAAGGAGGATGAAGATATATTTAAACAAATCCTTTCGCTGTTGCGCATCCGTAAGGGAGTAGATTTTACTTATTACAAACAAACCACTATCCGCCGCCGGATTCTCCGCAGGATGGTGGTTAATAAAAACGAAGAACCTGCCGAATACCTTAAATTTTTAAGGGGTAATAACCCTGAGCAGGATCTGTTGTACCAGGATATGCTGATACCGGTAACTTCTTTCTTTCGGGATAAAAAAGTATTTGAAGATTTATGCAACAACGTTTTTCCATCAATTTTAGCAAATAAAATACCCAGCGAAATAACACGGATATGGGTAGCAGGCTGCAGCACCGGCCAGGAAGTTTATTCGTTTGCTATATGCTTTAAAGAATTTTTAGGCGATAACTATGAAAGAATACAAATTTTTGGATCCGACCTTAGTGAACCTGCCATTACAAAAGCCCGTATGGGGCTTTATGAAAAAAACGAATTAGATGGAGTATCGCCACAACGCCTGAAAGAGTATTTTACAAAAATTAATGACGGGTATCAGGTAAATAAAAGCATAAGGGATATGTGTGTGTTTGCCCACCACAATTTTTTAAAAGACCCGCCCTTTGGCAAAATGGATGTAATAAGCTGCCGCAATGTGCTTATTTATATGGAGCCTTACCTACAAAAAAAAGCTTTAACTACTTTTCATTATGCACTAAACCCTAAGGGATTTTTGTTGCTGGGCAAATCTGAAACCACCGGCGGTGTACCCGATCTTTTTGCTGATGTAGGGAAAAGAGATAAACTTTACACCCGTAAAGATGTGCCCGGCAGGTTTATGCAGGTAGCCAGCCAGCGAAGTGAACAAATTTTGAACCGCCCACCTGATAGTTCCAAAAGCGAACCCGTTCGCACCGACTTTCAAAAAACAGCCGATGATATTTTGCTTACTAAATACACCCCGGCCGGTGTGGTAGTAAATGAAACCATGGACATTGTGCATTTTAGAGGCAACACCGCAAAGTATTTGGAACAGGGGCCCGGCAAACCCAGCCATAATTTGTTGATGATGGCAAAAAGTGGCCTGGGCTTTGAATTGCGCAATATTTTGCACAAAGCCAAAACGGATAAGGCACCAGTTGTAAAAGAAAATATACCTCTGAGTGATAATGGGAGCCTGCGCAATATTTCCATTGAAGCCGTTCCGCTGCCCAATACGCTGGAGCCTTATTACCTGGTACTCTTTCACGACAATTATTTAAATGATACTGATGGGTCTGCAATAAGTAACAGAAAAAAAGTATCGGGTTATACAAAAAAAGACGAAAAGGATATACAGATTAAATTATTAGAGCAGGAACTGGCACAGGCCCGTGAAGATATGCGGAGCATTACCGAAGACCAGGAAGCAAGCAATGAAGAACTGCAAAGTGCCAATGAGGAACTGCTTAGTGGCAGCGAAGAATTACAAAGCCTGAACGAGGAGCTGGAAACCAGCAAAGAAGAATTACAAAGCACCAACGAAGAATTGACGGTTTTAAACCATGAATTAAATAGCCTGAATGAGCAGGTAACAGATGCAAGAAATTATTCTGAAAGCATAGTGGCCACCTTATACCAGCCTTTGCTGGTACTAGATAAACACCTGCGGGTAAAAACTGCCAACAATGCTTTTTATACAACATTCCAGGTAAATGAACAGGAGACAGAAGGAGTATTGATCTACGACCTCGGTAACCGTCAATGGAACATACCTAAACTAAGGACATTGCTGGAAGAAATTTTGCCGCAAAAAAAACAGATCACCGATTTTGAAGTAACACATAACTTTTTATCTATTGGCGAACGGGTAATTTTATTGAGCGCCCTGGAAATAACAAGAGAAAAAAAGGAAGAAAAATTGATCCTGCTTTCCATTGAAGATATTACTGATAAAAAAATTGCGTCTGATAAGCTTAAAGAAAGCGAACAACGGTTTAGGAGCCTGGTAGAAAAATCGCCTTACCCTATAAGTATTTTAAAAGGCAAAGAATTGATTTTTGAAGTGGCAAATGAGCCATTATTAAAAATTTTAAATGCCGGTGAAGAAGTACTTGGCAAGCCGTTGCTGGAAATTTTTCCTGAAATGAAAGATCAACCCTTTATGGAATTGATGCTTGATGTTTTTGAAAATGGCGTAACGCATTACGGCAGCGAACAACCAGCTTATTTTCTAAGGCAAAATGGAGAAAAAGAAATCTATTATTTCAATTTTGTATATCAGCCTTATTATGAAAATGACGGGTCTGTTTCGGGTGTAATGTCTTTAGCTACAAATGTAACCGA
>JBKJSJ010000358.1:0-3671 GCA_046595965.1 Ferruginibacter sp. | reverse complement strand
GATGTATGGCAAGCTCAGTTAGGTATTCGATATATATTTTAATTAATTAAAGAATACACAATAAAAAAGAAGCTGTCTTAAAAGTTTAAGACAGCTTCTTTTTTATTTAAGATAGCTTTCAGGTTTTTTTTAGAATAGGTACCTCCTATCCTTTATGCTACTATCTATTTAACCTTACTCGTATTTTCGGAGAAAAATTAAACCATTGATTTTTTTTGATGCAGGTTTTCAATTGAAGGGAAAATGGTGCACAACTTTGAACCTTGAACCTCCTAAACCTTCCCCCATCCCCACAATAAAAAATCAGGAAAAGATTTTGCCCAGGTGGGCACATCATGGCGGCCATCTTTAAGTTCCAGGTAATGAATATCATTATTTTTGTTGTAGCCTTTTATAACCAGTTCGTCTATAAGACTTATGGTATCATCTATAGCATCTATTACACCATTATTATTGCGGTCGGCTGTTTCATCTTTTGTGCCTACTTCAAAAAAGAATTTTATCCATGAAGCATAACTGCCTTCTCTTATCTGGCGGTGCATGATGCGGTTCTTATTTTCGTCAAAATCTCTATCCTCCTGGTCTTTATCCCGCCACCAGAATGAGCCACTGAAAACTCCTACTCTTGTAAACTCATGCGGATAGTTCCAAACAATATCCAGCGCACTTAATCCCCCTAAAGAAAAACCGGCAAAAGCTTTTTCTTTAAAAGAAATGGCAGCATACGTTTTTCTTAAAAAAGGCATTAATTCCTGCAATATAAATTGAGTATATAATAATGCTTTGGCGCCCCTACCCTTATAATCAAGGTTATTGGCCGTACCATATTCATTTTTTCTATCTTCGGCACAATGAATGCCTGCACAAAATAGGGGTAATATTTTTTTATCATTTAGTAAATCGTGCAGGATATCTTCAAAAACCATTTTTACAAGATCCTGGCCATCGTTAATCAATAATAAATCCATATCATTTAATGGAGTTATTGCAGCCGGAATGTAGCAATCTACTTTTACTATACGGTTCAAGTGAAAAGAATGAATGAGATGTTTTTCAACTTTTATTACAGAAATTTTTACATTGGACATAAGCATCAAAATTATGAAAACGACGGCAATAAAAATTCAGCCTTAAGCAGCTTAAAACATAATTTGTTTTATTGCCTTCTTAAAAATATATTTGATTACAAATAACTGAACGATATTTCTTCTCACCTTAATTATTATAACATGAAAAAAATAGGCGTTTTAAACGGAAAAGAAAGAAGTTTTCCCGAGGCTTTAGTAGCCCGGATAAACAGTAAAAATATACCAGGCATATTGGCTGAGGCTGTAATAATAGATAAGGTAATGCAGGGAGAAAGCTCGGGGTATGCCGTAATTTTTGACCGTATTTCTCAGGACGTTCCATTTTACCGGGCCTATTTAAAAAATGCAGCTTTATGCGGCACAGCAGTATTAAACAATCCATTTTGGTGGAGTGCAGATGAAAAATTTTTTAATAACTGCCTGGCCACAAAAATTGGAGTACCTGTTCCTAAAACCGTTATCCTTCCATCAAGAGATTTGCCCACGGATACTACCGCAGATTCTTTCAGCAACCTTGAATATCCTTTAGACTGGGAGGGCATTTTTAAATACATTGGTTTTCCGGCCTACATGAAACCACATGCAGGTGGTGGATGGAAGAGTGTTTACCAATTAAATAACTCAGATGATTTTTTTGAAAAACATGCAGAAACCGAACAGTTGGTGATGATGCTGCAGGAAGAAATTAAATTTGATGAATACTACCGCTGTTACTGCATTGGCGGCACGCATGTACGTATTATGCCTTACGAACCCCGCAATCCTCATCATCTGCGGTATGTAGCAGATTTTGTTCCCACTGCAGAAAAGCATAAAGAAATGGAAGATATTGTGCTGAGAATATGCCAATACCTGGGCTACGATTTTAATACCGTAGAACTGGCCATGAGGGATGGTGTGCCTTATGCCATTGACTTCTGCAATCCTGCCCCCGATGCTGAACTAAGCAGTGTGGGGCAGCAAAATTTTGACTGGGTGGTGGAAACCGCCGCTAACTATGCCATAGAAAGAGCGCAGGCGCAGATAGAAGGGGCCGATAATCTTACCTGGGGCGAATATGTAAAAAGAAGCTGCAACGAAGAAAAACTTTATTAATGGATAATGAATTAATGGATAATGGATAAATTTTCAACTTTGAGAATTTATCAAATAAAAGAAGGCTGATAAATTATTCAACAATTTTTATTTTAATACTTATCATTTCGCTTTATTATCTATTAAAAAATTATCAATAATTATTTAAAAAATTATCCACTTTATGAACCCTCTCAACTATAAAAAATTTACCGTAGGTGTAGAAGAAGAGTATATGGTGATAGATCCTCATACAAGGGAACTAAAAAGTCATGAACAAAAAATTGTGGAAGAAGGCCATAAAATTTTAAAGGAAAAAGTAAAAGCCGAAATGCACCAGGCGGTGGTAGAAGTGGGTACGGATATTTGTGCCGATGTAGATGAGGCTTTTGTAGATGTGGGCACCCTGCGCAAAACCATCAGTGGTATTGCAGAGGATCTTGGGCTTTGGATTGGAGCCAGCGGCACACACCCTTTTAGCCACTGGGAAAGCCAGCTTATAACCGAACACATCCGATACAATGAAATTGTAAACGAACTACAAGAAGCTGCCCGTAGCAATCTCATCTTTGGCTTGCATGTGCATGTGGGAATGGAAACCCGTGAAATGGCCATTCATATTGCCAATAGTGCCCGCTATTTTTTGCCGCATGTTTTTGCACTCAGCACCAACTCACCTTTTTGGGAAGGCAGAACTACGGGCTATAAATCTTTTCGTACAAAAGTTTTTGATAAATTTCCTCGTACGGGCATTCCCGATTTTTTTGAAAGCATAGAAGCTTATGATAATTACATTAAGCTTTTGGTAAAAACAAATTGTATAGACAATGCCAAAAAGATTTGGTGGGACCTCAGGGTGCATCCTTTCTTTAATACCGTGGAGTTTAGAATATGCGATATACCCATGACCGTAAAAGAAACCATTGCCATTACGGGTTTGTTCCAGGCTATCTGTGCCAAATTATATAAGTTGCGCAACCAGAATCTGAACTTTATGATGTATAGCCGGGCGCTGCTCAATGAAAATAAATGGAGAGCCAGCCGCTATGGCATTGATGGCAGCATGATAGATTTTGGAAAAGAAACAGAAGTAAACACCCGTGTATTAATTTATGAACTGCTCGATTTTGTAGATGATGTAATACCTCACCTGGGCAGCCAGCATGCCATAAGCCATGTGCATAAAATGCTGGAAACAGGTACCGGAGCCGACCGCCAGTTAAAAGTTTTTGAAGAAACCAAAAACCTGGAAAATGTGGTGGATTATATTCATTCACAATTTTTAGCCGATTTGTAATTTGGGAAAATGGTATAAAGCCGTATATTTGCCGTCCATTAAAAAATGCCTTCGTAGCTCAATTAAATAGAGCATCCCCATCTTTTGATCGGGAAAGTTTTAGGTTTGAATGCTGCGGTTTGAAATAAATAATGGCTTCGTAGCTCAATTGAATAGAGCATCTGACTACGGATCAGAAGGTTATAGGTTTGAATCCTATCGAGGTCACCACA
>JBKJSJ010000136.1:0-7555 GCA_046595965.1 Ferruginibacter sp. | reverse complement strand
AAAAATTACTAATTCATTTAAATTAAATTTTATGGCAAAGTATTCTAATGCGGCAGGCAAAAAAGTAGAAACCGTAATGAAAGAAATGAAAAAAGGAACTTTAAAAACCGGCAGCGGCAAAAAAGTAACCGACAAAAAACAGGCAATTGCAATTGGCTTATCGATAGCAAAAAAGAAAGGATTAAAAGTGCCAGCTAAAAAAGGAGCACCGGCAAAGAAAGCAGCTGTAACTAAAAAAGCGGTAGCCAATAAGAAACCGGCCCCTGCCAAAAAAATTGTAACGGCTAAAAAAGCAATGCCTGTTAAAAAAGCTGCAGCTCCTAAAAAAACGTTTCCTGCTAAGAAATCTGCGCCTGCAAAAAAAGCAGTAGCCGTTAATAAACCTGTTGCTTCAAAAAAGGCTGTTGCTGCAAAGAAAACGGTTGTAGCTAAAAAAACTGCCCCCAAAGTAAGCAGTAAAAAAACGGTCATAACCAAGCCTGTTGCTGTTAAAGAAGCTACAACAAAACCAGTACAAAAAACTAAAGCAAAGCCGGTAACTAAAAAGAACACACAGCTGGCACCTGCTCCAGTAGCACCTGCACCACCAGTGGAAGAAAACAGCCCCCTGGCTGCTCCTATTGAAGAACCAACACCGGTAACTCCTGTGAGCAACGAAGCTGCCGGTAGCCCGATACCGCCGGATAAATACGCAGTGTCCAGCGATACCTATCATGGCCGCACCAAACCCACAGCCAGCAAAAGCAGGGTAAAACCAGTGGGCAAAAAACCATTGTGGAATTAATAGAGTATCTATAAGAATAAAGGCCAGCTTTTGTTAAAAGCTGGCCTTTATTCTTTTTAAAAAAATTATACAAACAAATCTGTGTACAATTGCGCTCCCGGCACCACAGAATATTTACTAAGGTCTGTAATACCTTCTGCCGCCAGTACCTGCTCATCAATAAAAGTATTGCCCGTGCAATCTGCAGATGGTTTTGATAAAATATACCAGGCAGCATCTGCAATAATATCTACAGTGCGGCTCATATTCATCAGCGCATCTCCGCCCAGTAAATTTTGCACGGCTGCAGTGGCAATGGTTGTTCTGGGCCACAATGCATTGGCAGCAATATTGTATTTTTTTAATTCGGCAGACAAACCCAGTGCTATCATACTCATATCATACTTGCTGATGGTGTATGCCAGGTGATGGGCAAACCACTTGAGATCCATATTTATGGGTGGCGATAAGTTGAGTATATGTGCATTGGTTCCTTTCTTTAAATAAGGAATGCAGGCACGGCTCACCATAAAAGTTCCTCTTACATTAATGTCATACATCAGATCGAACCGCTTGGGTTCTATTTGTTCTGTAGGCGTAAGATTAATTGCAGATGCATTGTTGATGAGAATATCAATGCCTCCAAATTTTGCAGCAGCCTGCTCCACCACATTCTGTATCTGATCTTCAAACCTAATATCGCATTGCACTGCTAGTGCCTTTCCCCCAACGGCTTCCATTTCTGCAGCGGCAGAAAAAATAGTACCCCCTAGCTTGGGGTTTTCCTGCACACTCTTACTGGCTATAACAATATTAGCACCCTGGGCAGCCAGCTTTAATCCAATGGCTTTTCCTATACCACGGCTGGCACCTGTTATGAGAACTGTTTTGTTTTGAAACATAGTCTTTAAGTTATCATTGGTCATTAAGTTAATGGCAGTTTGCAATAGCAATTACATAATTACTATTGACCCAATGACCAATGCCCATTTAAAAGTTTTCAATTCTAATTATCATCCCAATACAGCCTCATGGGTTATGTTGGCATTCAATAACTTTGAGATGATACAATTGGCTTTTGCATTATCCAATGCTTCATCAAATTGTTCCTGGCTAATGCCGGGAATTTTTGCAGATACTATTAAATGAGACTCGGTGATAGCTCCTGCTGCCTGATCTATAGTAACTTCGCATTTAGTATTAATTTCATCTGCTGTAAAACCTGCTGCATTTAAAATAAAACTTAGTTTCATAGTAAAACATCCTGCGTGTGCGGCGGCTATCAGTTCATCGGGGTTAGTACCCACGCCACTCTCAAAACGGCTGAGATAGGAGAATTGTGTTTTATCCAAAGTAGAACTTTGTGTAGTAAGATGACCTGTACCTTCTTTGCCAGTGCCATTCCAAACGGCTGTTGCGTTGCGTTTCATAAATTGTGGTTTATACTTCAAGCACCCTTGGTGCGTTTCACCTGATGTCTGAAGTTGTTATTAAAAATAGGTAGTTACCTTTTTATTATTTTCTGAATGTACTCCTTTTCATCAAATCCTACTATTATTTCGTCATTAAATTCTATTACTGGTCGCTTAATAATACTGGTATGATGCTGCATAATATGAATGGCTTCTGCCTGGTTGTTTACAATTCCATCATGGGCGGTCATTACTTGTTTCCAGGTGCTGCTTCTTTTATTAAAAATTAATTCCCAGTTTTTTAGTTTGCACCATTCTTTTAATTTGGCGGCAGTAATGCCTTCTTTTTTATAATCGTGAAAGGTAAAAGTAATTTTATTTTTATTTAGCCAGACCGTTGCTTTTTTTACCGTGTCACAGTTAGGAATGCCGTACATTTTAGTCATAAAAAATTTTTTACCCGTTTATTTTTGCAACCCTTTGTACTGCTCAATATTAGCAGAAAAAACATTTCCAAATTAAACTACAAAGCTGTGTCTCCTAAGGAACCTATCAAATTCTTATACCGCTTCTCAATTAAAAAAATTAATAGGTATTAATAGACATCGGTTTTAAAAAAAATTAAAATGATTTCTACTTTAATAATTTAAAAATCCATCTCTTTTAAAGATTTTCTGTAAGCTTTAAAACTCCGGCAATACCGGCTTTGTTTTCATAATGGTTTCTATTTTCTCCATTACTTCGGCGGTTAGTTTTGGCAAAACCTCCAGCGATTTTAAATTGGCCAGCAATTGTTGTTTTTTAGTAGCACCCAAAATAACGGTACTTACATTGGGATTTTTTAAACACCAGGCAATACTTAATGAAGCGGTGGTTATATCAAGTTTAGTGGCCAACTCTGCCAGTTTTTTTACTTTCTTTATTTTATCATCTCCCATCCATTTATCTTTAAGCCAATCAAATCCTTCCAGGGCAAAACGGCTTCCTTTAGGAATACCATCATTGTACTTGCCACTCAGCAGCCCCGATGCAAGCGGGCTCCAGGTAGTTGTACCCATGCCTACGGTTCTAAAAATATCTAAATATTCTTTATCTATTTTTTCTCTTTCAAATAAATTGTATTGTGGCTGCTCCATGGTGGGACCAATTAAACGATAATGCTGTGCTATCCTGTGTGCCTCCATAATTTCTACTCCGCTCCACTCGCTGGTACCCCAGTACAAAATTTTTCCCTGCTGAATCAAATGATTCATCGCCCATACCGTTTCTTCAATAGGCGTATTTTTATCGGGGCGGTGGCAATAATACAAATCAAGGTAATCTACCTGCAGTCTTTGCAGGGCTTCGGTGCAGGCTTCTATTAAATGCTTGCGGCTGCAACCGCTTTGGTTGGGTTTATTATCTTTTCCACGCCAGCCCCAAAATGCTTTGGAAGAAACAACGAAAGAAGTACGGTCCCATTTTTTCTTTTTTATTACCCGCCCCATCATCTTTTCGCTTTCGCCCAGCGCATACACTTCGGCGTTATCAAAAAAATTTATTCCATTATCGTAAGCAATGCCCATAAGTTCTTCTGCTGCTTTATCATTTACCTGCTTGCTGAAACTAACCCAGCTCCCAAACGAAAGGGCACTTACTTGTAGTCCTGATTTTCCTAATTTGCGGTATTCCATTGGTGATTTTTTAATATTCGAAGTTAGTATAACAAAGGGAAATAAAATTTGTTGCATCCGGTATACTGTTGGATATGTCAACCACTTAAGATAACTCACCCTGAGCATGGGTGCTACAAAAAAATTCTACATTGGAAATTGTGAAGAAGGAATTTTAATAATTCCGGTAGGTTTTTTTATAAAGTAGTTTTTAAAATCCTGGCTTGCTTCCATGCCCACGCCATCAATAATATGAGTAAGTGTACGGATTCGCACGGGCTTATCTGTATAAAATTCAGCCCCTGTTCTGCTCCTTTGCCAGTATAATTCATCGCAGTACAGGATTTCGCCTTTTATATTCACCACTTTCACACTGTCTCTTAAATAAACAATATCCTGGTTTTCTTTATACCTGGCATACAATGCCGTCAACTTACTTTCGGCAATGCCCAATTCATTATAGAAATTTACTTCCAGTGTTTTGGGAAATTCTACATAGTTACCAGTATCCTGCACTCTTAACATTATTGGAGAAGTAAGAATTGCTTTTGTTTTTCCCCCGGTTGTAAAAATAAGTTTTACTTTTTTGGCTTCTTCTTTCCCCAGTTTTTTTGAATAGAGGTTTTTTACTACAGCCTCATCATTTTCGCAGGCAATAAAAAAAAAGCAGCCCGCTAAGAGGACTGCCCTGGTAATTTTATATGTTAAGAAAGTATTCAAGTTTGTTTTTGACTATTGACTGCATACTAATCATACTTTGGTTTCATAAACCAGCGTGCAGACATGGTAACACCCAAACTGAATCTTACAATATTTTCTCTAAGGCTCTGGCTTTTTTTATTGCCTCTTGATCCATAATCTACCCCGGCATTAAGCATTACATCTCCATCTCTAAAGTACTCATAATTGTTTCGCTGCAGTTTGGTAAGCGGCAAACCTGCTCCCAGGGTAACACCATAATTGTTCCGGCTTTTATCATCCAGTTTTACGTAGTCGTTTCCATAATATAATCCTGCCCTGTATTTTACAAAACTCCAGTATTTGCTGGTAGCAGTTCCTAATCCGGCAGGTAAATATTGAGCACCCATTCTAATAGTGAAGCTATTTTGCACGGCATCTTTTTGCTGATAAATGCGGTAGTTTTTCCAATTGCTCATTTCCACATCGGCTCCATACAACCAATGCAGATCGGTATAGGTAAAACCAGCACCATAAGTAGCAGGAATTTTTATTTTTCCATCCACTCCGCTGGAATAGGATACAGTGTCTATGGTGTAAGTGCCACCATTACCATCATAATTAAATGTTTCGTCAAGTTTCTCACGCTTTGCATTTAAATTCTGCTGCAGGTTTCCATAAACACCCAGCCGCAAAAGCGCTTCTTTTTTTACTTTGATGTCGTACTGTAATCCTGCATTAAAAAATACACCTCCAAACCGGGTATTGGTAGCAGCGTTTGATTGGTAATAAAGTACTGAATCGTTTCTAAAATTAAGCCTGGTATTATAATCCTTATTGCCAAAAGAATAACCGGTTGACAAACCAAAACTGAAATTTTTTATTTTAATACCGGTACTTACATTTGCCTGGGTAATACCTCCGCTTCCTTCGCTCAGGGTGTTTAAACTATCAATAGCCGTTCGGCTATTGGTTTCTATTTTATAGTTGATACGGCTAACCGGGCGAAGGCCGAAACTTACCCCCCAGTAATTTCCTTTTTTGTTCATTTTGGCCGATGCAATGGGGAAACCCAACTGCAGGTAGGAGATGAGTGTATTTACCGATTTATATTTTTCTGGAGTTGTATTACTTTTTAAAGTTCTAATGTCTATATCTGCACCAATATCAAAAACGGTGCTCCTAAGGTTTGCCAGCGATGCAGGATTGATAAAATTAATACTTTGAAAATCTGAATAACCTGCAGCAATTCCTCCCATGCCACGGTTTACAATATTCTGGTTGGGTACCAGGTCTCCCACGCCATACCTGGAGTAAGGGGAATTTTCCTGAGCAATAACAAATGAAGAAATAAATAAGGCGGTAATCAGCCCGAAAGTTCTCTTAAGTGTGGCAGTTGTTGGTTTCACTAAGTGCATACAGTCCTTTAAATAAAAAATTATGGTCGGCAAATATCCTGTATTTAAGTTGACTTGCAAAATAGCGTGAATTGCCCCCGGTTAAAACCACGTTAAAGTTGCCATATTTTTGTTCATATTTTTCAATGAAACCCTCTATTTCACTGATGATTCCAACGATGACCCCACTCTGCAAATTTGTTTTTGTATCGTAGCCAATGAGTGGGAAATTCCAATCTGCAGTTACCAAAGGGAGCTTTGCTGTAAAGTCATTCATAGATTTAAAGCGCATGTCCATCCCCGGCGAAATGGAGCCTCCCAGAAATTGATGATACTGGTTAATAAAATTGTATGTGATGCAACTGCCCAGGCCTATAATCAAATTATTGTTATCCGGAAAAAAATGAACTGCTGCGGCCATTAAGGCTAACCTGTCGGCACCCACCGTTTCTGGTTTGGTCACGGGTATGGTAAAATTAATTTTAGTGAGATTAGATAATTTGTGAAACTGTGTTTGTGCTGCCAGCAAAGTTTCTATTGCGGAATTGTGGTTGATTACAGAAGATAAAATAGATTTTTGCGGTTGATATTCCTTCAGTAACTGCAGCATGGTTTCTTCTTTATCATCGGCCAGGTAAACTGTTTCTGTAAGTTTATCCTTATTAAAAACGGCAGCTTTCATCCGTGTATTTCCAAAATCAAAACAAATGGTAATCATTATAAAAAAAGTTTTAAGAAAATTTAAACCCCTGCAGATTTTTAAAATGCCCGTTTAGTTTTATTTTTCCTTTTAGCAGGTTCATGTGTTCCATAATTGGTAGTACATTAGCCAGGTGTCTTTTTAAAAATTCTTGCCGCTGCAATTCCTGGGGTATTTCCAATAAATGATATTCTTCTTCTATGGCCATGCCCGCATGATGGGCTACATCAAAACTGTTAAGTTCGTTATCGGGCTTTAAGAATTTTTTGCTTATGCCCAGCCGTTTGTGCAGTTCCCTTATGCCTTTTAAAACTAACTTCATTTTAGCAATGCTTCCTTTTGTGTTATTTTCAGAATAGGTAACTATAGCTCCGCTGTATAATTTTTCGGGAAGCTCTTTAACCAATTCCAGTATTTTAAACACTTCTAAGCCCACTGTTTTTATATCCATTTTTCCATCCTCATAAGTGTTACTAATTTCTTTTATCTGCACGAGTGTTCCCATTTCGGCAACCTTATCAACCAGTACAGCCGGAATGCCAAATGGCCGGCCATTATCAAAACAATCTTTTATAAGCTGCTTATACCTTGGCTCAAATATGTGTAGGTTAAACTCTTCGCCGGGATATACAACAATGCCCAATGGAAATATAGGAATGAAGTTGGTCATATAACGTACTGTTTTGTAAATAACAAAATAAAAGCTTGAGCAATTAATATTTACGACATTTCAATAAAACATTTTTGCAATTTTTGCACAGAAGCTTCCCACGTAAACGTTGTTGTTATTAGTTTATTAGCCTCTAAAGATAGAGACAAACGTTTTTCCGTATGAGTAATAATGGTTTTTAATTTTTCAACCATGTCAACTATGTCATCAGGTGTAACGAGCAATGCAGTTTCATCATTAAAGGCATAATCTGCATGACCACCGATATCGGTACAAACAACTG
>JBKJSJ010000134.1:0-4466 GCA_046595965.1 Ferruginibacter sp. | reverse complement strand
TGAATAATAAAACTGCTGTTTTTTACAACAGCAGTTTTATTTTATTCAGGATTCTTTAGTTGTGTTTCTATTAATTTTAATTCGCCAATAATATTATTTAAACGTTCTTCTTCTTTTCTCATATTTTTTTTACCGAGATAAAAATAAGCAACGAGCATCCAGGCAACATATACTGCAATAAAAATGGTCACATTTATTATTGGCCTGCCTGTAAAAACTTCTTTCAAATAAATACCCATGGCAATATTTAGCAGAATATAATACAGTGGCATGTTCCATTTGTTTTGTTTTTTTCTAAGATCGTAGTACGCTTCCCATTGCTGCAGGTGAGCGGCAGGTGGTACGGTTTCATCTATATTGCTTATTTTTTTATAAAGGTTGTACATCAATGCAGCCTGTGCCAGGCATACAACACAGATTAATACCATGCCGCCATAAGTGTACCAATGGGTAAAATTAAACCCGCCATAAATGGCCATTGCAGCAATTAGTACCGCCGTGAGCACAAGCATAACGGCACCTCCCAGTTGTTGTTTTTGTAGTTTCATTTTTAAAGTTTTTTTAGTTTTACCAATACTTGTTGTTGCTGCAGAATTTTCTGCCAACGTTGGCTTTTGCCACATATTTTTTAATTCATCAAAGTCTTGCATAGCTGTTGTATATTTCGGTGAGTTGTTTTTTAATTCGGTAAATTTTTACCCTTAAATTATTTTCTGTAATACCGGTGATAGCCGCAATTTCTTCATAAGGTTTATCTTCCAGCACCATTGAAATAATGAGCCTGTCTGTTTGCTGAAGCCGGTTTATGCATTTGTATAATAACTGCACTTCCTGTTCTTTTGTATTTACATCATCGGCTACCAAGGCTAAATCACTGTTTTCAATATCAATGACAGGTTCTTTCTTTTTGCGCAGGTAACCCAGGCAGGTGTTTACAGCGATCCTGTAGATCCAGGTACTCCATTGTGCATCTGCTCTAAATTTTTGCATATTATTCCACACCGAAATAAATGTTTCCTGCAGCAGGTCCTGGGCCAGGGTAGCATCAGCAGTATAGCCCAGGCAAAGTTTTTTTATACCCGCTGCATACTGGTTATACAATGCCGTAAATTGTTCTTGCTGATTCATCTGGTAAACTAAGGCTGTTAAATGATAATTGTAAGGCTTCGTTGTTATATAGTTTGCAATTTATTTTAAAAAGTTGTCTATCTCATCATAAAACCATTCTGGCTGATCGTACATAATAAAATGTTTACTGTCTGCCACATGAATAACTGCTGTGGGTAATTGTTTAAATTGCTCCCCAATCAATTCATAACTTTTCTCTTTGCTAACATAGATACTTCCCAGTACCAAAACAGGCGTTTTTATTTTTGCAATATCTTTTCTAAGGTCTGTAGTGGCCAGTTCTATCAAAGCTAAACCCAATGTGCGTCGGTTGCTCTGGAATTGCCAGGTGGCAATCTGCCTGGCTCTTGCAGTATCTGCTACTTGCCAGGTCATTGTTTTTGCGGTCCTGTCTATAAAGCCGCTGTCTGGTAAGCTTTCAAAATTCTTAACCGCTGCTTCTGCATTATACCGGGGATCTTTTTTAAGAGAATCTGCATTGGCCCCCGGGTTGCCCAATGCAGAGAGAAACGGCATACCATCCACACAAATTAATTTACCAAATAAATGAGGTGCGGTGCTGCTTACCCATAGACTCATAAATGAACCTAGGCTATGTCCTATTAAGATGGGCTTTTGTAATTTGTTTTGTGTTACGTAATTAATAATTTCATCTCTTACGGTTTTTAATATGGGCCCATCTATAGCGGGCACTCCTGCAAAACCCGCCAGTGTTAATACATGGCACTGGTACCGAGCATTTAAATGTTGCACTGTTTCTTTCCATACCTCCCCGCTGCAACTATATCCGGGAATAAATATTATTGGCTGCCCTTTGCCGCTTACGGTGACTGTAAATGCTTTGTTTTGGGCTTGCACAGATAAAAGGTAAAAGGAAGCAAATAGAAAGATCAATATTTTTTTCATGTTTATTTTTTTTAGTATTTTAAGAATGCATTTATACCGATTACATCTATTGGATGCGGCATGGGAAGTTTTATTACAAATAATTAAAAATATTTTTTTAAAATAAATTACCAGTTTACAGATAAAAGAGATTACAGAAAACCAGATGCAATACTTTCGGCCTGCTACTTTAAACTACCTGCTTTGATCGCATCCATTAAATTTTTAAACAGGGTTTGGGCCTGGCAATAAAGAGAAAAGACCAAAGACGAAGTCTCAATCATTTTCTGCCGCTAATGAAAATGCTTTATTTTTACTTCTTATATAATATTAAATGCACACTATTTCAGATCATATAACCGCATTGTTTAAGCAACACAATGATGCTCCCATTACGGCCATCGACAAATTGCCGCAGGCGGGCAGCGATCGCCATTATTTTAGATTGTTTACCCCCGGTAAAAATTATATTGCTACTTATGGCAACAATATAAAAGAGAACGAATCTTTCATTTATTTTTCCGGAAAATTCAGGGAAAAACAATTGGCTATTCCTGAAATATATTATGTGAGTGATGATACCTGCTGCTATATACAGGAAGATTTTGGCAATGACTGCCTGCTGGATAAACTGCAGCAACAGGGTTTTACTACCGAGGTATATGAGATGTATAAAAAAAGTTTAACTCAGTTGGCAAGGCTGCAGGTGATGGGCCACCAGGGAATGGATTATACAAAGTGCCTTACCAATGCTGTTTTTGGCAGGCAGGCTATTATGGCAGACCTGTTGTATTTTAAATATTATTTCCTGGATGCTTTGGCCCGGCCTTACGACAAACAAAAACTGATAGACGACTTTGAAGCATTGAGCAATTACCTGTCTCACACCGAATACAAATATTTTATGTTCCGTGATTTCCAGAGCAGGAACATCATAATAAAAGAAGACAGCAGCGTGGGCTTTATAGATTACCAGGGAGGAATGAACGGTGCACCTCAATATGATGTGGCGTCCTTACTCTGGCAGGCCAAAGCCAACCTGCCCGACGACTGGAAACAACATTTACTGGAAGATTATATAAATGCATTTGAGCATACTGTAAATGAAACGGTTGACAGGGATGTTTTCAGGAGCCAATACAATGGTTATGTTTTAATCCGTTTGCTGCAGGTGCTGGGCGCTTATGGATTCAGGGGGTTGTTTGAGCGCAAAGCACATTTTTTAACCAGCATTCCGCTGGCACTTTATAACCTGCAATGGTTTATTAATAACCAAAGCCTGGGTATAGCAGTGCCCGAATTTAAAAAAGTATTAGACATTTGCACCAGCGAAGAAGTGATGAAAGAATTTACACCGGTGCAGGCTACAGAAGATACTCCTTTGCTGGTAACCATAAATAGTTTTTCTTTTATAAAATCCGGTTATCCAAAAGATGAAACAAAAAACGGTGGTGGTTTTGTTTTTGATATGCGGGGCATTTTAAACCCCGGCAGGTTTGATGAATACAAACATTTATCGGGGCTTGATAAACCTGTAAAAGATTTCCTGGAACAGCAAACAAAAATGCCGGACTTTTTAAACAGTGTTTATAGCATTGTAGATATATCTGTAGAAGATTATATTAAACGGGGTTTTGAAAACCTGGCGATTAATTTTGGTTGCACCGGTGGCCAGCACAGAAGTGTGTATGCGGCCGAAGCCATTGCAAGGCATTTAAAAAATAAGTTTAAAGTGAAGATTAATGTAACCCACACCAATAATGAAAACTGGAAAACGGCATGAGAGCAATGATCTTCTCAGCAGGTTTAGGAACAAGGTTTAAACCTTGGACGGATGCCCATCCTAAGGCATTAGCTATAGTAAATGGCAAATCATTATTGCAGAGAAATATTGAATACCTGCAACAATATGGCATCATGGATGTGGTAGTGAATGTGCATCATTTTCCCGAACAGGTTATAGAGGCGTTGGAAAAAAATAAAGGATGGGGGAGTAAGGTGGTTATCAGTGATGAAAGACTTGAAATATTGGAAACTGGTGGGGGATTAATGAAAGCAAAATACTTATTGAAAAGTGATGAACCCTTTTTCTCATTAAACGTAGATATACTCACCAATTTAGATATAAACAGCATGATGGCTTTTCATCAGTTGCATAAACCATTAGTAACATTTGGGGTTACAAATAGAAAATCGTCCAGGGTATTATTGTTTGATGGCGATCACCGTTTATGTGGCTGGAAAAATTTGCAAACCGGTGAGCAAAAGCTGGCCATAGATAAACCTGGCCTTGTAGAAAAAGCATATAGCTGTGTGGTAATTTATGATCCCAAAATATTTTCATTAATAAAACAACAGGGTAAATTTTCTATAATGGAAACTTTTCTTGACCTGGCAGCAGAAAATATTATTTTAGGTTACGATCATAGTGGAGATAAACTGGTAGATGTAGG
>JBKJSJ010000107.1:0-5242 GCA_046595965.1 Ferruginibacter sp. | reverse complement strand
CCCAGTTTTTTGTGCAGGTGCATACTGCTGTTTATACTTATCCAGCTTTGGCTTTGTTCATTAACTTCTTTTACCGGGCTTTGTGCAAATGATAGTATGGGCGAGAGTGTAAGTAGTATAAAAACGCAAATACATTTTATACTTTTAAGAAAAAAAAGCATTTTAATTTAATTTATTTATAAAAGCTTTTGCCTTTTATAAAAGGGTAATGATTAATTTTTTATTGCCGGGTACAGCATTATCGGCTAAAAAACAAAATCAATAATTGTGCAGCCAATATTCTAAGTATCATGGTAAGTGGATATACGGTTGCATAAGTTGATGACGGAATATCATTGCCAGCCATTTTTAAAGCAAACGCCAATGCGGGTGGATCGGTGCAGGCACCTGCCAGTAATCCACAAAGTTCAAAATAGGTTTTTCTAAAAAATTTGCTGGCAATTATTCCTACAATGAGCAGTGGTACCATGGTAATGGTAATGCCCATTAAAATCCACTGGTAGCCGCTGCCATCGGTAAATGCCGAAGCAAGATTGTGGCCGCTGCCGAGGCCTACACTGGCCAAAAAAAGGGCAATGCCAATTTCTCTTATAATGAGGTTTGCGCTGTTGGTGGTATAATTATTAAGGTAAAGATGATTGCCAAAACGGCTAAGGATTAATGCCACAATAAGAGGGCCGCCGGCCATCCCTATTTTTACGGGCACCGGAATATTGGGAACATAAAAGGGTATGCTTCCCAGTACCACTCCCAAAACGATTCCCATAAAAATGGGCCCCAGGTCGGGCGCTTCCAGCCGCTTGAGCGAATTTCCTACTGCATCTTCCAGTTGCTTTACTGCCTCCTGTGTGCCCACCACTGTAATGGTATCGCCCAACTGCAAAAATATATTTCCGTGAGCCACCATTTCTATACCGGCTCTTTTAATGCGGGAGAGCGTGAGTGTTTCATGCTGTATCTGCGGCAAATCGCCCAGCCGCCTATGCGTAATTTCTTTACGGGTTACCACAATCTGCCGGGATATTAAGTCGCTGGAAGCTGCTGTTCGCAGGTTCATTTTGCTAACCGTGCCCACCAGCAATTTTACTTTTTCCATTAATTTTTTGGGTGCTACAAACTGCATTACATCCCCTTCGCTCATGATGGTATCGGGCGTGGGTGTAATGATGGCTCCTTTATGAAACATCCGGGAAATAATAACCGGCTCATTGAGCATTTTAAATATTTGCCTTACCGGCTGGCCAATGAGTTGTTTGTTTTCTAAAGCAATGTGAATAGACTGTGGACGGTTGCCCTGCAGTATGCCTAATTTTCGGTGCAGTTCCTGTTCTTTTTCTATGTTTACGCCCAATATCTTTTTTAATAGTACCAACGATAAAATAATTCCAATAACGGCAAAGGGATATGCTACGGCATAAGCCAGGGTAATGGTAGAATTATCTGCCCCTGCAATCTGTAAATCTTTTACAGCCGCCTGTGCTGCTGCCAATCCTGGTGTGTTGGTAACGGCTCCGCTCATTACACCGGCCATAATAGAAATATGGTTGCCGGAAGTATAATAAAATATGATGGTAATAATAACGCCCAGCAATACTACCGAAGCTGCAAGGCTGTTACTGCCCAGGGCGCTTTTTTTGAGCGATGCAAAAAAACCCGGCCCCACCTGCAAGCCTACGGCATACACAAAAAGTATTAAGCCAAATTCTTTTACAAAATGTTCTGTTTCTTTATTGATGGTAATGCCGAAGTAAGAAATAATTAACCCCACAAAAAGCACCCAGGTAATACCAAATGAAATGCCCAGGATTTTAATTTTTCCCAGTGCAATACCAACTGCAATTACCAATGAATAAACGATCACTGCCTGTGCTACCGTAGGCTCTGTAAACAACTGAATAAACCAATTCATATATTCCTAAATTTAAATCATTGATCTTTTATTTTTTATGCCGGGGGAATAATAAATATTTGCCTCGCTTGTAAAAAAAAATAAAAATAAAATGAGCTGAGTTCTAATGGCATTTTAATAAAACTTATAGCAGGCAATAGCAGGTAATGAAACAATCTTACTGTGCCATTTTTAAATAAAAACGAAAAAGCTAAAAGAGTAATAACGATTTGATTTATAAATGAGCCAATACTTCAGGCCGGCTCTTACCAAACCCAACCACACAAAAGCTAACCGAAATTTCAGCCAGCACACATTTCCCTAAAATGAAATTCCATTTGGTAAAAAAGAACGGATAAAAATTATCCGTTCTTTATTATGGTTTATACATGTTCGGGTTCCAATGCCCAATGTTCGGGAGAGCGCCACAGCGAACTTAGCAACAGTTCTCTCATAAAATAAAATTCTTTGGGAAGTTTATCATAGAACCTTGCAAATAATTCTTCATGCTGCATCAGCTCCTGTTTCCAGGGCTCCCTGTCTATGGTCATAATTTTTGCAAAATCTTCCCTGCTAAAACCTTCTATTCCTGTCCAGTCTATGTCTTCGTATCTGGGCATCCATCCTATGGGAGATTCTACGGCACTTGCTGCGCCATTGGCTCTTTGCACTATCCATTTAAGCACCCGCATATTTTCGCCAAAGCCTGGCCATAAAAATTTTCCGTTCTCATCTTTTCTAAACCAGTTTACACTAAATATCCGTGGAGAGTTGGGTAAATCCCGGCCAAACTGCAGCCAATGATTTACATAATCACCTATATGGTATCCCATAAAAGGAAGCATAGCAAATGGGTCACGCCTTACTTTTCCTACTTCGCCAAATGCAGCAGCCGTGGTTTCGCTGCCCATGGTAGCGGCGGCATATACACCAAAGCTCCAGTTAAAAGACTGGCATACCAGTGGTGCGGCAGTACTTCTTCTTCCACCAAAAACAAAGGCGGCAATATGTACTCCATTGGGATTATCCCAATCATTGTCTATTGCAGGATTTTGGTAAGCGGGCGTTGTAAATCTGCTGTTAGCATGAGCGGCAGGTTTATCGCTTTTGGGATCATAGGGTTTTCCGTGCCAGTCTATCATTCCTTCGGGCACTTCTTTGGTCATGCCTTCCCACCACACATCGCCATCGGCAGTAACCGCCACATTTGTAAAAATAGTATTTGCCTTAATGCTCTCCATGGCATTGGGATTGGTATGATAATTTGTGCCCGGAGCTACGCCAAAATAACCTGCCTCGGGGTTAATGGCATACAGGCCACCATCTTCTCCCTTATGAATCCACGCTATATCATCCCCCACGGTAGTAATTTTCCAATCTTCAACACCTTCGGCAGGTATCATCATAGAAAAATTTGTTTTACCGCAGGCACTGGGGAAAGCCGCTGCTATATAAGTTTTTTCTTTTTCAGGAGATTCTACGCCCATGATGAGCATGTGTTCTGCCAGCCAGCCTTCTTCTCTGCCCATTACAGAAGCAATGCGAAGCGCAAAACATTTTTTCCCCATCAGGGCATTTCCACCATAGCCGCTTCCGTAAGATATAATGAGTCTTTCTTCGGGAAAATGCGAAATGTATTTAGTAGTAGGATTGTTGGGCCAGGTAGAATCCTGCTGCCCCTGGTTAAGCGGTGCACCAATGCTGTGAATACATTTTACAAATTCATGTCTCTCTAAGTAGGGATAAATTTTTTCTCCCATTCTGGTCATGATATACATGTTAACCACTACATATTCTGAGTCTGTAAGCTGTACGCCATAACGGGAAAACGAAGAACCCACCGGGCCCATGCAAAAAGGAATTACATACAATGTTCTGCCACTCATAGAACCGTCCAGCAATTGATTTAATACTTCTTTCATGGCATTTGGCTCCATCCAGTTATTGGTAGGACCGGCATCTTCCTTTCTCCTGCTGCAGATAAATGTTTTATCTTCTACCCTTGCAACGTCACTTGGGTCAGAAAAGCAGGCAAAACTGTTGGGACGTTTTTCCTGGTTTAGTTTTATAAAGGTTCCTTTTTTTACCAGCAGGTCGCACAGGTCGTCATATTCCTGCTTGGATCCATCACACCAATGAATGTCTTTGGCACCCGTTTGATTGGCTACTGCATTTACCCACGACTCTACTTCTGACTTTACAGGAGAGACTTCATAAAATGGAAATTTACTTTTGTGATTCATATAAATTTTTTTAATTAATTTAAAAAACTGCTCTGTGTTATCAATTACAAATATTCATCCTAAAACAATCCTGAAATATGATATGTATCAGTATTTATTTGACTTGTAATCTTTTTATTTTAATCACTTAAGATTACATTTCCATGCAGTGGCCGCTATTATAAAAACAGCAGCGCAATTCATTCCTACAGTTGTAAGCCCTTCACACAAAAAAGTAATTTATTTAAATTGAGAAAAATATTTGCCTGCTTTTAAAACTGCAGAGGGTTATGGTGGGCCTGTAGTTACCTGCGGCAAAATATTTTGCCAGGTGGATGAAATTTTTATTGGCTCCATCTTTGATTTAACTATCCAATGATTAAAGTAAAAATAATTATTGCAAGTACCAGGCCTGGTCGCAAAGGACCTTCTGTAGGATCCTGGATCTATGAAATAACAAGTAAGCAGCGGGATATGGAAGTGGAGGTACTGGATCTTGCGATTATTAATTTACCATTTTTAGATGAGCCTAAGCATCCACGGTTTAAAGAATATACTCATGAGCATACAAAAAAATGGAGTGCAATAATTGAGGAAGCCGATGCTTTCATTATAGTAACTCCAGAATATAATTATGGATACCCGGCCGCATTAAAGAATGCATTGGATTTTTTGTACCAGGAATGGAATTATAAGCCTGTTGCATTTGTTAGCTATGGAGGTATTGCCGCAGGTACAAGAGCTGTTCAGCAACTGAAGCAGGTTGTAACTGCACAAAAAATGATGCCCATAGCAGAATCTGTAAACATTCCTTTTTTTACTAAACATATAGATGAAAGTGGTAAATTTAATGGAAATGATATTTTGAGAAAGTCTGCTGAAGATATGCTGACCGAACTTAGCAAATGGTCTGAAACTTTGTCAACTATGAGAAACAATAAAACCAGTTAAGCATTTATATGCTAGCAAAAAAATGATGCATAAAACCATATCACTTAAAATAGTAATTCTCTCTACTATTTTTTAAAGCAGCTTATTTATGAAGCATCTTTTTTTTATAATTATCCCTATTGTATTTTTACTGGCTTGCAATTTAAATCAGCACAAAGAAGTTTCTGCAGCAGTGGTAACT
>JBKJSJ010000098.1:0-7123 GCA_046595965.1 Ferruginibacter sp. | reverse complement strand
CAGAATAAATTTATTGGTGGCAGGAAATTATGATTATAACAATCCTTATGTGCAGGCAGAAAGAAAAGGATTATTTACTCCCGATATTACATTAGAATGGCTGTTAAACAAAGATGGATCTTTGCGGGTGGTAGGCTTTAACCGAACCAGCATAGATTTCACGAGCAACCAGCGAAAAAGATCCGGTGTGCAGTTATCTTATAGAAAGGATTTTAATAAAGTTTCCGATATTTTTAAAAGCAGAAAGAAAATACTTGTGGAGGATTCTATTCAGGTTTCAAGGTAAAGAGCCGAAGTTTGAAAACATTAACCTTGAACTTCTTGAACCTCTTGAACTTCTTGAACCTTTGGAACCTCTTGAACCTTTGGAACCTCTTAAACGATGCGCCTCACATCCCATCCAAAATATCATGCCCCAGTTTATCTCTTTTGGTAAATAAATATTTCTTGTTGTGTTTGTTGGGTTTCATTTCTATAGATACCGTATCTACTACTTCCAGGCCATAACCCAGTAAGCCAGCCCGTTTGCGGGGATTGTTACTCATTAGTTTCATTTTGGTTATGCCAAGACTTCTCAATATCTGAGCGCCTACACCATAATCTCTTTCATCCATACCAAACCCAAGAGCTACGTTGGCTTCTACGGTATCCATACCCTGTTCCTGCAGTTTATATGCCTTAAGTTTATTGAGCAATCCTATGCCCCTGCCCTCCTGGTTCATGTATAAAACTATTCCCTTTCCTTCTGCTTCTATAATCTGCAGTGCATGATGCAGTTGTTCCCCACAATCGCAGCGAAGCGAACCCAAAATATCACCCGTCATGCAACTGCTATGTACCCTTACCAAAACGGGTTCATCTTTTTTCCATTCCCCTTTTTTTATAGCCAGGTGAATATCGCCTGTATTAATTTGTTTAAAAGCTATCAGGTCAAAATTGCCATATTTTGTGGGCATCGTTACACTCACTTCCATTTCTATCAACGACTCTTTTTTAAGCCTATACTCTATTAAATCTTTTATGGTAATAATTTTAAGGTCGAATTTTTTTGCAATCTCTTTCAACTGGGGCAGGCGGGCCATGCTTCCATCTTCATTCATTATTTCTACCAGTGCACCTGCGGGTTCAAAACCTGCCAACCTTGCCAGGTCTATGGTGGCTTCGGTGTGCCCGGTTCTGCGCAGCACTCCTCCATGTTTAGCTTTCAGGGGAAAAATGTGTCCGGGCCTGCCCAGGTCTTCGGGCCGGGTAGATGGATTTATTAATGCTTGTATGGTTTTAGCCCTGTCGTGTGCAGAAATGCCGGTACTGCAGCCATTGCCCAGCAGGTCTATACTTACCGTAAAAGCGGTTTCGTGCAAGGAGGTATTATCTGTAACCATTGGCTGCAACTGGAGCTGGGCACATCTTTCCTCCGTGATAGCAGCACAAACCAGGCCCCGGCCATGTGTGCTCATAAAATTGATTACTCCGGGAGTTACATTTCGGGCCGCCGTAATAAAATCGCCTTCATTCTCCCTGTCTTCATCATCTACCACAATAAGGAGTTTTCCTTTTTTTAAGTCTTCAATGGCTTCTTCAATAGTATTAAGCATTATCATTAATTTTTTCGCTGCAAAGTTAATAATGATTGCCCTATGCCAAAGGAAGATTTCGCTTTTCGAAAAAAAGCAGACATATAACAGTTTATAAATAATTGAAAAATATATTTCATTGAATTTAGAAAGCAGCCTTAAATTAAGTTACATTGCCTAACAATTTGTTAATAATGATTGAGGGCTGTTCGGCATTTATGTAGTTTCTTTGCCCTCGTAAAAAACCAGACTTATATGCATGTGAAAAAAATTATCTCAATGGTAATTGCCTTAATGGCAATTCCTTTTTTTATGTTAGCCCAGGTTACTACCAGTAGTATGAATGGTATTGTGAAAAACTCTAAAGGTGCAGAGTTGGTAGGCGCAAGCATTATTGCTGCTCACTTACCTACTGGTACGGTATACAGTACCTCTGCAAGAAAAGGAGGAAATTTTAATTTATCTAACATGAATCCTGGTGGGCCTTATACCATAACAGTTTCCTTTGTAGGGTATGAAACAGTTATACAGGAAGGCATTAACCTGTCTCTTGGGGAAACGCTGAACCAAAACTTTAACCTGGTAGAAAATACCAACAAACTAACTGAAGTTGTTGTAACAACTTCAAGAGTTGTGGCATCAGCCGGAAAAGGGGGTACAGAAACTACCATTGGCAGAGACAAAATGGCCAATTTACCTACAGTAGGTAGAAATGTATCCGACTATTTGAGATTTGTTCCCCAGGCAAAAGTTACTGGCGACGGAGGTATCTCACTTGCAGGACAAAACAACAGGTACAATGCATTTTATATAGATGGTGCCGTAAATAACGATGTTTTTGGGTTGTCTGCGTCTGGCACAAATGGTGGACAAACAGGCATAGCACCCATCTCCATTGATGCTATTGACCAGTTTCAGGTTGTACTTTCGCCTTATGATGCCTCATTGGGAAATTTTACAGGTGGCGGTATCAATGCTATCACCCGCAGTGGAACCAACTCATTGTCTGGCTCTGTTTACCATTTTTTCCGCAATCAAAACCTTTCAGGAAAAACTCCGGGGGTAGATAAGGCTTTAGCTACCAAGCTGGCTGATTTCGCTAACAAAACAACCGGCTTTAGATTTGGTGGTCCAATTATTAAAAATAAATTGTTCTTCTTTTTAAATGGAGAAGTACAAAGAGATGAAAGACCACAACCTTTTGATGTAAAAACATATAATGGCGCTTCAAAGACTCCCCGGATTGATTCTGTTGCAAATTTACTTAGAACAAAATATAGCTATGATCCAGGAGGCTACCAGGATAATCCTGAAACGGTGGAAGCAAACAGGATTGCCGCCAAATTTGACTGGAATGTTAATGCAAAAAACAAGTTGAGTTTAAGCTACAGGTATAATGAAGGTTTTAGAAATAACACTTCGAGGAGCAGCAATTCTACCATTAACTTTTTTAATAATGGAGTCGCATTCCCCTCTGCAACACATTCAGGTTCTCTGGAACTTAATTCCCGTTTTGCATCTAACTCAAGTAACAAATTATTGCTAACATTTACTAATGTTAAAGATGACAGGGGTCCAATTGGTTCTCCTTTTCCAAGAGTTACTATTAATGATGGTACCGGCAGGCTTGTTTTTGGAACCGAAGAATTTTCAACAGGCAACATATTAAAACAAAATAATGCATCATTGTTTGATGTATTTAAGTTTTATAAAGGCAAACACAGCTTTTCTGTAGGTACCGATAATGAATTCAGTAAATCTTACAACGTTTTCATTCGCCAGAATTATGGTTCTTATGTTTTTGCAAATGTCGACTCCTTCTTATACGGAGGAACTGCTACCACTTATGATAGAAGTTATTCACTGCTTGACCCGGGAAAAACGGGTGACAACTCTACCAATGCTGCAGCTAAATTTAATACTTTACGAATTGGTTTCTTTGCAGGTGATGAAATTAAAGTGAATAACAATCTTAGCATAACAATAGGGCTGCGTGCAGACAGAACCAAATTTTTAACTACCCCAAGAACCGATAAATTCTTTAATGATTCTGCATTATCGAAATTTTCCGCTTTTTATGATATGAAGGGTGCACGTTCCGGCCAGATATCTGATCCTAAATGGTCATTGAATCCACGCCTTGGCTTTGTTTACAAGATTCCTGAAGAAGCACTTACACTAAGAGGTGGAGTTGGTATGTTTACGGGAAGAGTACCCCTGGTATGGCCTGGTGGCGTTTACAATAATAATGGTATAAGTGTTGGAGGTATCAGAAGCAGTAATGTTGTTTTCAGACCCGATGCATTTGGTCAATATGTAGCTTCAGATTTTGGAATTACTGTACCCTCACCATCTGGCCAGGTAGATCTTATTGCAAAAGATTTCAGGTTAACAAAAGTTTTTAGAACTTCTTTAGCTGTAGATAAGCAACTTAGTAAAAGATGGAAACTATCACTGGAAAGTATATTCACAAAAAACATCAATGAAATCAACTACACACGGGTAGATGTGCTGCCTGCTAATTTAAAATCTGTGGGTGTAGATGTTAGGGATGTATATACACTTTCCGGGAATTTTGCAAAATCAATTCCCATCAGGGCTAATGGCACATCTCCCTATACGGGTGTTTACCTGCTGAGTAACAGGCAAGGAAAGAAAGGATTCTCTTATAGCGGAGTAGTTACTATTGATAAAGGCTGGAGCAATAACTGGGCATTTAATGCCAATTATTCTTACGGCAATTCCATAGTTATTAATGAAGGTACCAGTTCTCAAAATAATTCGCAATGGCGTTTTATGGAAACTGTAAACGGCCGAAACAACATTGGGCTTTCTACCAGTGATTACGATCCCGGCCACAGAATTAATGGTTATGTAGCTAAAAAATTCACCTACCTGAAAAAGAAGCTGGCTACAACTATTTCCTTTGTATATAATGGCCAAAGCGGTAACCCCTTTAGTTATGTATTAAACAGGGGCTTGATTAGAGATTTGGATAATTTTGAAACAAATGACCTGATTTTTATTCCTACTAACAGCCAGTTACAAAGTATGGTGTTTCTTTCAAATACTGTAGGTTCTGGTGCTTCAGCTATAACATATACACCACAGCAACAACGAGATTTGTTTGATGCTTATATAACCGGAGATAAATACCTGAAAAAGCATCGTGGCCAGTATGCTGATCGTAACGGAGCCCGTCTGCCTTTTACCCATATTTTAGATTTAAAATTACAACAGGATTTTAATGTGAAATTTGGCGGTAAAACATTCCAGCTACAATTAAGCTACGATATATTTAATCTAACCAATCTATTAAACAGGAGTGCCGGTAAGCAATATTTTATACCCAATGACCAGGCTATTATTTTAGATTTTACAGGTTATGTTAGTGCAACTAATTTAACGCCACAGTATAAGTTTACACAACCAACCAAAGGCAAACCTTACAATGTTTCAGATGGTGTATTTAACAGTTCAAGATGGACCAGCCAACTGGGTGTAAGAATAAGCTTTTAAATAATTTATTAGAATTTCAATAAAAAGAAGCTGTCTCGAAAATCCGAGTCAGCTTTTTTTTATTCGGATACCTGATGGTGAAAATTTTCGTACAGGCGATTCTAAGACGGTTCATTTTACTTTTGATACAGCCTCTTTTCAATTATCGGAATTTATTTAGGGTATTCACGTGAATTCCAAAGTTTGAAAAGTACTGTAAAAAACCCAGGTAATAATAAGCTCATACTAATCAAAGTTTTTTTTCGCTTTGGCTTTTTATAATTTTGAGCATATTTTTTTATTTAGGTCAATAGTTTTTTTTACTCCAATTTATTTGGAGTTTTTTTATACCATTATGATTTTTTTATGCTGCCTCTATACCGGTTACAGGGAAGGCTCTTTTAAGTGCTGTCAATAGTATTAAGCATTATCATTAATTTTTCGCTGCAAGGTTAATAATGATTGCCCTATTTCAAAAGAACATTTCGCTTTTCGAAAAAAAAATACATATAATGGTTTTTAAATAATTGAAAAAATATTCAATTGAATATTGAAAGCAGTATTTAATTAAGTTACATTTCCTAACAATTTGTTAATAATGATTGAGGGCTGTTCGGCAATTATGTAGTTTCTTTGCCAGCGTAAAAACAAACTAATATTTATGAGAATCAAAAAAATTTTGTATTTAATTACATTGATTTTAATTTTTACTTCTGCATTAACTGCCCAGGTTACCACGGGAAGCATCAGCGGAAATGTAAAAGATGACAAAGGAGCCCTTTTAATTTCAGCAACTATTGAGGCCCTGCATGTGCCTTCAGGTTCTGTATATAGGGCGTCATCGGGTAAAAATGGTGTATTCAATATACCAAGTTTACGTATTGGCGGCCCCTACACTGTAACTGTAAGTTATGTAGGTTTTAAGCCAGAAGTTATTACAGAAGTTTATGTTCAATTGGGAGAAGCTTCAAAGATAAATGTGTTGCTCACGGATGCCAACGCAAGCCTCCAGGAAGTTGTTGTAACCGGATCTGGAAAAAAAGGATCCTTAATTTCCAAAGACAGGAAAGGCACTTCTACCAACATTAATAGAAGACTGATTGCAGCTTTACCTACTCTTTCAAGAAACATTACTGATTTAACCAAATTAACCCCACAGGCAAGTGGTACTTCTTTTGCAGGACAAGACAATCGTTTTATTAACCTTACTGTTGATGGTTCTATTTTCAATAATTCTTTTGGTTTGCAGGCTTTACCAGGCAGCCAGACAAGTGCTTCCCCCATCTCGATTGATGCTATTGAAGAGATACAAGTAAACATATCACCTTACAATGTTAAAGACGCTGGATTTACCGGTGCAAGTATTAATGCTGTTACACGTAGTGGTACCAATGCTTTTCATGGCTCGGCATTTTATAATAACCGTAACCAGAGTTTAGTGGGCACTAAAGCAGGGCCTGATGGAAAAACTCCAGTTACCATTTCTAATTTTGATGTAAAGCAATATGGATTTAGTCTTGGTGGCCCAATTATAAAAAACAAATTATTCTTTTTTGCCAATTATGAAAATGAGAAAAGATCTGACCCAGGAACTGCATTTGTTTCCAACAATGGCTCAAACTCCGGACAAACAAACGTTTCAAGAGTTAAGAAAACAGATCTGGATACCTTATCCGATTTTTTAAAAACAAAGCTTGGTTATGATCCTGGTCAATATGAAGGATATAGTTTTCTTACTAACAGTTACAAGATATTAGCAAAAATTGACTGGAATATAAATTCCAAGCATAAGTTAAACGTACGTTTTAATTCATTAAGGTCTTCCAAAGATATAGGATCTAGTTCTTCGGGCGTGTTAGGTGGTTCAAGGCAAAGCAATCTAAACACTATGAATTTTTCCAATAATAATTATGAGATAAATAATGACATTTACTCTCTAATCGGCCAATTAAATACACGTGTTAGCAATAAAATTTCAAATGAATTAATCTTTGGCTGGACGGCAAACCGGGATTACCGGGCTGTAAAAGGAAATCTATTCCCATTAGTTG
>JBKJSJ010000038.1:0-8207 GCA_046595965.1 Ferruginibacter sp. | reverse complement strand
TTTATGTTCCGTTCCCTGGCGTATGAATATCTTGGACGCAATGATTTAGTGCATGTGCTGGATAAACCCGAAGTGCAAAATACTGGCACCGAATCCTGGGATATCAATTCTCCTACTATTGGAGATAGAAAACAAGACCTTAGTGATGTAAGAGTATTGGGTACTGCTGCGGCTTCTGCAAAACCAGAAGTAAAACCATACAAAGCTGCCTACGCTGCCAAGTCTTCTACAATGGGGATGAGTGCTTCCAATGCTGCTGCAAAAAATATGCAGAGTGATGCACCGGCCTGTAATGTGTGCGGTCACATAACTGTGAGAAGCGGCACATGCTACAAGTGTTTGAATTGTGGGAATAGTTTGGGATGTAGTTAAAGTAATAATCTTATTGGGGTAGCCTTGCTAAAGATTTAGTGGCTATCTTAATATTTGTTTTTTAAATCTTAAACTGAAAAAAGCTCCTGCAATAAAGCAGGAGCCTAAAAAAAATTGTCGGGATAATTTGTTTGCGCATGATACCCGGCGATACAAATTCTGAAAAAAAGGTAATCAGATTACTTGGCTTCGTGAAATGTCTCATTTGCAGAGTAAGAAGCCTAACTTTCAGAACTTAAGAGGAGTTTCAACTGACATTAAAAGTTGAGGCTCCTTTTTTTTATTAGTTGACAACCACTTTTTAAATTCTATTCAAATATAGAATTGAGTCTTGACATTTTGAAATATTGAAAGGGAAATTTGTTCTTTTTTAATGCACAACTTATTCAACTTGAATATAAGAATCCATAATTTAATAGGGTTTCAGAAAATGTGGATAAGTGAATAACTTATTAACACCTTAGAATCAGGAGTTAAATAACATTTAAAACAAGATTGCCAATTTCTCGACAATTTAACAGATAGCCAAAATAATATGAGAATATTATCAGTCAGCCTTTTGTCGAAGTTCAAAAGTGTTCATCTTGTGTCTTCAAACCTTCAATCTATTATCTTTGCGCCCATGGCAAACGAAACAAATTATTTTACAGCACTGATTGCTCATTGCAAAGAATACGGTTATATTTTTCAGAGTAGCGAAATATATGATGGCCTTGCGGCTGTATATGATTATGGGCAGATGGGTGCACAATTAAAAAAGAACCTGCGGGATTACTGGTGGAAAAGCATGACCCAGCTAAATGAAAATATTGTAGGCATTGATGCCGCTATTTTTATGCATCCCACCGTGTGGAAGGCCAGTGGCCACGTAGATAATTTTAGCGACCCCATGATTGATAACAAGGATAGCAACAAACGATACAGGGTAGATCATTTGATAGAGGGTTTTGCAGAAGAGCAGGAAGCAAAGGGCAATACACAATTGGCAAAAGAAGTATTGGCTGCAATGGATGCTTTGCTTGCCAGGGATGATATGGCCGGCTTAAAAAATTTAATAGAAGAACATAAAATAAAATGTGCCATTAGTAAAACCTGCAACTGGACGGATGTGCGCCAGTTTAACCTCATGTTCAGCACACAAATAGGTAGTGTGGCAGAAGAAAGCGATACCATTTACCTAAGGCCCGAAACAGCACAGGGAATTTTTGTAAACTTTTTAAATGTGCAAAAAACAGGCCGCATGAAAATACCATTTGGCATTGCACAAACGGGCAAAGCTTTTAGAAATGAAATTGTAGCGAGGCAATTTATTTTTCGCATGCGGGAATTTGAACAAATGGAAATGCAGTTTTTTATCCGCCCCGGCACTCAAATGGAATGGTTCCATTACTGGAAAGAAGAAAGAAAAAAATGGCACGAGAGTATTGGCATTCCTGCAGAAAAATTACGCTTTCACGATCATGTAAAGCTGGCACATTACGCCGATGCTGCATTGGATATAGAATTTGAATTTCCTTTTGGCTGGAAAGAACTGGAAGGCATCCATAGCCGAACCGATTTTGATCTTACACAACATGCAAAATTCAGTAAAAAGAAAATACAATATTTTGATAACGACCTGAATGAAGAGGGAAAACCTTACGGCAACTACACCCCTTATGTGGTAGAAACTTCTGTGGGCCTGGATCGTTTGTTCCTTACGGTGATGAGCCTTGCATACACAGAAGAAAAATGGCTAAAGGAAGATGGCACAGAAGACAGCCGGGTGGTTTTAAAAATACCTGCAAAAATTGCTCCTACCAAACTGGCCATTTTGCCCTTGCTAAAAAAAGATGGTCTGCCGGAAATTGCAAAAGAACTCATGAACGATTGCAAAGGTAGCTTCATGTGTTTTTATGAAGAGAAAGATGCCATTGGAAAACGCTACAGAAGAATGGATGCCATTGGCACTCCGTTTTGTGTAACGATAGATCATCAAACAAAAGAAGACAATACAGTTACTATACGCTACAGGAATACGATGCTGCAGGAAAGAATTGCATTGAGTGAGGTAAAAGATTTAGTATTTAAACTAATTGGATAGCCGGGATATAATTCTTAAAATATGATTTCAGCTAACCTTGCCGGTTGGCTTTTTTTATTTTGATATAGGAAAAAATAAGTGGATTTCTTTGCGAATCTTTGTAAAAATTGTGGTTTGTTATTTCCCGGGCTTATCAGGTTAAGCTGTATCCTTCCCATTTATTACTGAAATAAATATGATTTATATCAGCCCTGCTGCTGAAGTAAATCAATAGATAATATAAGCCTTCCTTTTAATTTAGTTGATTGAATTTCCATTAGCTAAATTATAATAATGTCTAATACCGACATCACAAAACCAGCCGACCTTACCGGTCATGCAGAAGGTACAGGTCCGCTTAGAAACCGCCGCCCTTTATACGTAGATTTTATGCCGCCCTGCAACAGTGCCTGCCCTGCCGGGGAAAACATTCAGGCATGGATGGCAGATGCACAGGCCGGTAAATATTTTGAAGCATTTCAAACCATTGTTCAGGACAATCCTTTTCCGGCCATAATGGGTCGGGTTTGTGTAAAACCCTGCGAAACTGGTTGCAACCGCACCCATATTGATACCACCGTAAACATACATGCTATAGAACGCTATATTGGTGATGAAGCTATTAAACAACAATGGCCTATTGAGTTTAAAACGCACGCATCAGGAAAAAAAGTCTTGATAATTGGTGCCGGTGCTTCGGGCTTATCTGCTGCTTATCATTTAACCCGCATGGGACATGCCGTAGAGATTTACGAAGCCGGAGATAATGCCGGTGGATTGATGTGGTCGGGAATTCCCGATTATCGTTTGCCAAAAGAAATACTCGATTTTGAAGTAGAGCGCATTGTAAGAACCGGCGTAAAAATCCGGCTCAATTATAAAGTGCAGGATGTACTGGCCGAAAAGGAAGCCGGTAATTTTGATGCAGTGTACCTGGCCATTGGTGCCCAGTTAATTCACAAAGAAGATTTTAAAAAAGACGATTCTGTATACATCACCGATGCATTTTCGTTTTTTAATGAAGCCAAAATAAATTCATCTCCTTACATAAATAAAAAAGTAGTGGTGTATGGTGGTGGCAAACTGGCTTTATACCTTGCCCGGATGATAAAACGTTTTGGCAGCGAAGCTTTAGTTTATTTTCCCGGAGATAAAAAGTTAATGCCTGCTTACGATTATGAAACAGAAGATGCACTGGCAGAAGGAGTGAATGTAACAATTTTAAGAAGTATAAAAAGTATTGAAAAAAATAAGATCACGCTGGAGATAATGAAAGTGGAAAAAGGAAAAGCTGTTGGCACTGCTGAATTTGAAACCGTAGATGCAGATGTGTTGATATTGGCAAACCGGCAGGAAACGGAATCTGGTTTTTTGCGCTCCCTCACTACAATGATTTTTAATGAAGATGGAACCATTAAAATAGATGCACAACGCATGACGGGCCAGCAAGGAATTTTTGCAGGCGGCGATATGTTGCCCGGCGAAAACAGGAGTGCTACCATCGCTATTGGCCAGGGGAAAAAAGCAGCCAGGTATATTGATAGCTATTTAATACAACAGCCATTTATTAAAGGAGAAAAACATCCTACTGCCGGATATAGAAAACTACACATGTGGTTTAAAACCGAAGCACCGCAAAAAGAGCAGGATAAATTAAGCCCGCAGGAAGCTATAAAAAGTTTTGACGAAGTGATTGCCGGCTTATCAGAAAAAGAAGCTACGTATGAGGCCAAACGCTGCCTTAGTTGTGGCAATTGTTTTGAATGCGATGGCTGCTTTGCAGCATGCCCGGAAGAAGCCATTATAAAATTAGGACCCGGCAAGCGATACCAGTTTGATTTTGATCTGTGTACCGGATGCGGTATTTGTTTTGAACAATGCCCCTGCCATGCAATAGAAATGATTCCTGAACCCAAAAATGAAATTACTCATGCCAGTTAAAGATAAATTAGTAGCCACCATAGATGGAAATGAAGCAGCGGCTTATGTGGCTTACCGTGTTAATGAAGTTTGTGCCATCTACCCTATTACACCATCCTCTACCATGGCCGAACTGGCAGATGAATGGAGCGCCAAAGGAATAAAAAATATTTGGGGCAGCGTACCCGATGTAATAGAAATGCAGAGTGAAGGCGGTGCAGCAGGTACTGTGCATGGCGCTTTACAAACCGGGGCAATGACTACCACTTTCACTGCTTCGCAGGGCTTAATGCTTATGCTGCCCAACATGTATAAAATTGCGGGCGAATTAACGGCAACCGTTTTTCATATTGCTGCACGTTCGCTGGCAGCACAAGGTTTATCTATTTTTGGCGATCACCAGGATGTAATGGCAGCAAGAACTACAGGCTTTGCCATTCTTGGTTCAAACAGTGTGCAGGAAGCGCACGATTTTGCATTGATAGCCCAGGCTGCAACTTTAAAATCGAGAATCCCTTTCATGCATTTTTTTGATGGCTTCCGCACATCGCATGAAGTAAATAAACTGGAACTTTTATCGGATGACCAGATAAAACAAATGATACCGGATGAATTTATTTTTGCTCACCGCAAAAGAGCATTAAATCCTGATCATCCATTTATTAGAGGTACAGCGCAAAATCCGGATGTATATTTCCAGGGCAGGGAAACAGTAAATCTTTTTTATGATAACACACCAGGTATTGTAGAAGATGTAATGAGGGAATTTGAACAAATGACCAACAGGAAATATGAACTCTTTGAATATTATGGCGCACCCGATGCAAAATATATTACGATCGTAATGGGCTCTGGCGCAGAAACGGTAGATGAAACTGTAAAAGCATTAAATGCATCCGGGCAAAAAACGGGTGTGGTAATGGTACGGTTATACCGCCCTTTTTCTACACAACATTTTTTAAATGCCCTACCAAAAACAGCAGAATTTATTGCCGTGTTAGACCGTACCAAAGAATCGGGTGCCACCGGCGAACCGCTTTACCAGGATGTATTGGCAGCATTGGTAGAAGGATTGCAACAGGGAAAATTATCAAAGCTTCCCAACGTTATTGGTGGCCGTTATGGTCTTTCTTCAAAAGAATTTACACCTGCTATGGTAAAAGGAATTTACGATGAATTATTAAAAGGCGCAGCAGCAAAAAATCATTTTACCATTGGCATTAATGATGATGTTACACACACCAGTCTCTCCTATGACGAATCCTATTCATTAGATGAAACGGAATGGCGGCAGGGATTATTTTTTGGACTTGGTGCCGATGGTACGGTAGGAGCCAATAAAAACACTATAAAAATTATTGGAGAAAATACGGAGCTATTTGCACAGGGATATTTTGTGTACGACTCCAAAAAATCTGGTGCCAGAACTGTTTCGCATTTACGGTTTGGACCTCATCCTATAAGAGCTCCTTATCTTATTACCCGTGCCGATTTTATTGCGTGCCACCAGTTCAACTTTACAGAAAAAGTAGAGATGCTTAATTTTATAAAACCAGGTGGTACATTTTTATTAAACAGTCCTTTTAATAAAGAAGAAGTTTGGGATCAGTTGCCGGGCACTGTTCAAAAAGAAATCATCCAAAAAAAATTATCATTTTATATTATTGATGCTACCACAGTGGCAAAAGATACGGGCATGAATGGCAGGATAAATACTATTATGCAAACCTGCTATTTTGCTTTGAGTGGTGTGCTGCCAAAAGAAGAAGCCATAGAGCAGATAAAACATGCTATTGAAAAAACGTATTCTAAAAAAGGCAAGTTAGTTGTAGAAAAAAACTTTAAAGCAGTGGATGCTACACTTGAACATTTGTACCAGGTAACCGTTCCGAAGGAAGCCAATTCTGTTTCTCAAATGCTTTCTGTTGTGGCGGGTAATGCACCCGAATTTGTAAGAGATGTTACAGCCATGATGATGTCGGGCCATGGAGATGAAATTCCGGTAAGCAAAATGTCGGTAGATGGTACTTACCCAAGCGGCACTACTAAATGGGAGAAAAGAAATATTGCAGACAATGTTCCAGTATGGGATGCTGAAACCTGTATTCAGTGCGGCAACTGTGCTTATGTTTGTCCGCATAGTGTGATAAGGGCTAAATTTTATAACGAAGGATTTTTAAAAAATGCACCGGATGGTTTTTTATCTGCGCCCATAAATTCAAGAGGTTTTCCCGAAACAAAATATACGCTGCAGGTATATGCAGAAGATTGTACAGGCTGTAATTTATGTGTGGAAGTTTGTCCCGCAATAAATCCATTAGATAGTGCATTGAAAGCTATTAATATGGCAGCCAAAGAACCTGTGCTGGAAAAAGTAAAACAACATATCAGTTTCTTTGAAGACCTTCCCTGGAACAACCGTTCTGAAATTAATTTTTCTACCGTGCATGGCGCACAGTTCCTGGAACCACTGTTTGAATTTTCCGGAGCATGTGCAGGTTGTGGCGAAACACCTTACATCAAATTATTGTCGCAATTATTTGGCGATCGTTTACTGGTGGCAAATGCTACAGGATGTTCCTCTATTTACGGAGGTAATTTACCTACTACACCCTGGACAAAAAATGCTGCAGGGCAAGGCCCTGCCTGGTCTAATTCGCTTTTTGAAGACAATGCAGAATTTGGGCTGGGTATGCGCATGACGGCCGATTATCAATTGGCTATGGCGCACCGTTTATTAAAAGAACTGGCACCGCAATTGGGTGAAGAATTTGTAAATGAATTAACCACTGCCCCCCAACTGCAGGAATCGGATATTGCCAGGCAACGGTTACGGGTAAACGAACTAAAAAATAAATTAAAAAATATTTCCGATGCAGTGGCCAAGCATTTATTATCTATCTGCGAGCAACTGGTACACCGCAGTGTATGGCTGGTAGGTGGCGATGGCTGGGCCTATGATATTGGTTATGGTGGTTTGGACCATGCATTGGCGAGTGGAAAAAATATTAATGTATTGGTGCTGGATACAGAAGTGTACAGCAATACCGGTGGACAAAGTTCCAAATCGACCCCCACGGCTGCTTCTGCAAAATTTGCATCGGCGGGCAAAAGGGGCGGTAAAAAAGACCTGGCCATGCAGGCCGTGTCTTATGGCAATGTATATGTGGCAAGAATTGCTTTTGGTGCCAACCCGCAACAAACCATGCTGGCTATGAGAGAGGCCGAAGCATACGATGGACCTTCGTTGATTTTGGCTTACAGTCATTGCATTGCACACGGCTACGATCTTAAAGATGGATTAACGCAACAAAACAATGCAGTAGCAAGCGGCTACTGGCCGCTGATGCGCTACAATCCTGTGTTAAGAAAGAAAAAACAAAATCCTTTTATACTGGATTGCACAAGGCCTGTAATACCGCTAAAAGAATTTGCATACAAAGAATTGCGGTATAAAGTTTTAACCCAAACCAACCCCGCAGAGGCAGAAGAATTAATGACACTGGCACAGGAAATGGTAAACCAACGTTGGAAAAATTATGAAGAACTGGCTACAAAAAGCGCAAGTGATTTTGTACCGGTGGCTTAGAAACAGCCACTAATTACACGAATAAACGCCAATGATTGTATGAGTGAATAATTAGTGCAATTCCTGGTTATTAAATTTAGTTGCAAAAAATATTTTTATGGATACAAGTACCAATTACATGGGATTAAAACTGAAATCGCCGATAGTGGTTTCGGCCTGTACCTTATCAGAAGAAGTGAGCAATATTGTGCAGATGGAAGATGCCGGTGCAGGTGCGGTTGTGCTCTTTTCTTTATTTGAAGAGCAGATAAAAAAAGAAGCTGC
>JBKJSJ010000004.1:0-6288 GCA_046595965.1 Ferruginibacter sp. | reverse complement strand
GTATTGAGACCACTCTGTTGGATAAGGGAAAATCATCAACTAATGTAATGAAAATTTAGTTAGCCTACAATGTTTGTGATGCAGGTGAAAACACCTGCATCGGCGTGTGCTGCTTGCATTGTGGCCTCCTAAGAAACGCAACACCTGCATCGAAAAAAAAAGTTGTGGATACGGCTCGTGGATACGGGTAGTGGAGAAAGCCTGGGCACATAGCATGATAGTGCCTTTTTTATCGGTTGGTATCCCCACCTACCGAAATTCTTCGCTTCTATTTGTGGCACATGAAACAACGAACATGCTTATATAAGTGCATGCAAAAATTTCGCAAATAATATACTGAAATCAACAAGATTTATTTTTTCACGGCAACGATAGGTAAATGAAAAATGTTGCGTCGCCTTCATGGCAGGTGTGAGCATGTTGATATTACCTTCGTTTTTTTAGTTAATTACAAACAGGTGCTGCCGCTTAATAATTTTAATGTAGCGGCCTCCGTTAAAAATACAATTCAGCAAACAGGGTTGAGTATTATCTACACCTCACTGGTATTGACCGCGGGTTTCATCATTTTTTGTGCCAGCAGTTTTGGAGGCACTTTTGCGTTGGGGCTGGCTTACTTCCATTACTTTACTGGTGACAACGATTATGAATCTTTTATTATTGCCAGTTTTATTGTGGATGATACATCACACAAATGAACCATTACCTTAAACTTACAAAGGCAATTTTTTTTTCATATACTCAATAAAGCAGCCATTCTTAAAATATCTTGTCTAAGGTTACGTTAATGTTAGTAATTCTACTATATATTTGTTTGGATTAAACCAATTTCTGCAATGAGAAAAATTATTTTGAGCCTAATGGTTCTTATGGTATTTGTATTAAATGCCAGCGCACAAGACCGGACTGTTACCGGTAAAGTAACAGATGATAAAGGCAATCCCCTTTCCAATGTATCTGTGGTAATAAAAGGTACCCAGACAGGGACCACTACAAATTCTGATGGATTTTATTCTATAACACTATCTCCAAAAGCAAAAGTGCTCGTTTTTTCGTCGGTAGATATGAAACTGATGGAAATTGCTATTGGAACGGGAAGTCTCATTGATGTTACTCTTACAGCAGACGATAAAAGTTTACAGGAAGTAGTAGTAGTAGGTTATGAGGTAAAGAAAAAAAGAGATATTGCCGGTGCAACTGCCAGTACAAAAGGTAAGGATATAGCTTCACGACCCGTAGGTTCATTTGCAAAAGCAATGCAGGGTGAGATGGCTGGTGTGCAGGTAATTGCGAATAATGGTGTACCTGGAGGTAATGTTACAGTACGTATTCGTGGTGTAGGAAGTATTAATGCATCTACTACGCCTTTATTTATTGTAGATGGGGTTCAAATTGTAAGTGGAAATTCAAATTCATTAAACTCAGGTAATGGCCCTGAAACATCTTTGTCTTCAAATCTTTTAAATTCAATAAACCCAAATGATATTGAATCTATTGATGTATTAAAAGATCCAGCTTCTGCATCCATTTATGGGGCTCAGGCTGCCAATGGTGTTGTAATAATCACTACAAAAAAAGGTAAAAACGGGAAGTCTAAAATTAATTTTAGTAATTATTTTGGATATACTAATGTAATAAAAAAGCTGGATGTATTAAATGCTACAGAGTTTACACAATTAGGTTATGAAGCTTATGCCAATCGTTTTGGTGCTACCGCTGCTCAAACGAATACGTTTTTAACTGCTGTGGGAGGTGCTACTGTTACGGGAGGGATTGTAAATCCTGTGCCTTCTACTGACTGGCAAGAGCTTGCTTTTGTAAATGGGTTTGTTCAAAACTATGATTTATCGCTTTCCGGAGGCAATGAGAAAACAAGCTTTTTTATCTCTGGGGGTTATAATAAATTACAAGGGCATGTAGCAGCTTCAGACTTTAGGAGGGGATCTTTCCGGGTTAATGTGGATCATAAAATTTCTACGAAATTATCAGTAGGAACCTCACTGGCACTTTCAGTTTTTTCTCAAAATGGTGTTCTTAATGGAGGTAGTTTTGGAAACCCGGTAAGGAGTGCCTTTTTAGCCCCTCCTTCCAATACTGTTTATTTACCGGACGGCACTTTAAGAAGCCAGGCCGCCGGTACATGGTTTGGCGGTATAGATAATTTTTTAACCTATACCAACTATGATATTAATAGCTCAAACGTAAAAAATATTGTAGGTGGAATAAATTTAATGTACAGGATTAATAAGAATTTTACCTTTAGAACCACCGCAAATGTAAATTACAATCTAACCAATGAGAAGCAGTTTAACGATCCCCGTTATTCAGGTGCGCCGACGGGTTCGGTTAGTAGATTTGCAACACAGATAGCTGATTATCAAACTAACCAGGTCTTAAACTATAATCAAACTTTTGGCAGAACTGGCAAGCATGTGGTAAGTGCTTTAGCAGGAACTGAAACAAGGGTTAATGTTAATTCAAATTTTGGTGCTTTCGGTACCGGGCTTGCCTTACCTCAATTTACAACGCTAAGTTCTACCTCAACAGCTTCTCAGCCATCAGAAGGGTATGTTGATTTTAAATTACTTGGTATGTTTGGCAAGGTTGGCTACATATACAACGATAAGTATATTTTAAACTTTACCGTTCGCAGAGACGGATCATCCCGCTTTGGAAAGAATTCCAGGTATGGTGTTTTTCCAGCTATATCTACAGCCTGGCGAATATCTGATGAAAAATTCTTTGGCAGCAAATTCAGAGAAAATAACGATATTAAGTTAAGATTTTCTTATGGTAAAACTGGTAACCAGGCCGGTATTAATGTTTACGCCGCACGATCTTTATTTGGTTTAAGTGGAGAATATAATGGATTAAGTGGTGCTGCCCCTTCACAATTAGGCAATACAGATTTAAGTTGGGAAGAAAATGAAACATATAATGCAGGAGTAGATTTCAACCTTTTTAATAGAAGAGTCACCTTGGAAGTAGACGTTTTTAATTCAAACAGAAATAAACTTTTGTTATTAGTGCCATTACCTAATACAAGTGGGTTTGCATCTATTAACAGAAATGTAGGTTCATTGCGTAACCGTGGTATTGAAGTTGGTTTGAACACCATTAACATACAAAAAAATAATTTTAAATGGACTACAGGATTTAATGTTTCTTATGGTAAAAATAAGGTGATTCGCCTTGCACCGGGTCAAACTCAGATAGGTACTGCTATAAAAATAGGGCAACCTCTAAATTCTGTTTTCACATACAAATTTGCCGGAGTAAATCCTGCTGATGGGCGGCCTTTTTACTATGATACATTGGGAAATATAACCTATGTTCCTCAATTGCGTGATCGCTATTACCTTGATGCAACTTTGGACCCCACTTTTTTTGGAGCTTTAACAAATACTTTTTCCTTTAGTGGATTTGAATTTAGATTTCAATTTCAGTTTCAGGGGGGTAATTACATACAAAATTCTGATGCATCCTTTCTTCAAAGGGCAGGCTCAACAGTGGACCGTAACCAGGCAAAAAGTCAATTGCAAAGATGGCAAAAACCAGGAGATATTACAAGAGTGCCAAAACCATATCAGGGAGGTACACAACCTGGTGCAAGCTCTAATAGTTTTTTCTCAAACCGCTTTTATGAGAGAGGAGACTTTGCCCGTTTAAAAGAGTTGACGTTAACTTATAATTTTAGTAAAGACCTCATAAAAAAATTCGGCATGAGTAGTGGATCGTTTTATGTAAGTGGGTTAAATCTTTATACCTGGTCAAAATATTCAATGTTTGATCCGGAAGTTAAAGATTTTGATTTTGGACAGTATCCACAAGCACGACAAATGACATTTGGATTTAATCTTGGACTTTAATTTTAATTGAAAAAGAAAAATATGAAAAATAATTTTTTAAAAATCATAATAGTTTGCTTTTGCGGCTTAGTTATTTTAAATGGCTGTAAAAAATATCTGGATACTACCCCTAAAAACAGTTTGGATTTAACTTTCGCCTTATCTACAAGAGAAGGTTTGCAGGCAACACTTGTTTCTATTTATGATGCCTTACAAGCAAGCGGTTATTACGGAAGAGATTTTATTGTTATTCCGGAATTACTTACCGATAATTCAGAAATCACATCTAACAACTCAAATCGATTCATAAATCAAGCTAATAATGCACCCAATGCCCATGTAAACATTTGGGCTGCTGCATATAGAAATATCAACAGGGCCAATCTTATCCTGGGAAATATTGATGGTTCGCAGGCTTCTGCAAGTGAGAAGGTATTGTGGAAAGGGGAAGCTTATTTTTTACGTGCCCTGTTTTATGCCGATTTAATAAAAGCATATTCCCGTAATCCTCTTTATTTAAATACTTCACCTGCCGGCCCTTTTGATTTGGGAGTTCCCATCATGAAAACCGCTGTTATAGATGCATCTACTATTACTTTTCCCGCCCGCAATACAGTAACTGAAGTGTATGATTTTATTATGCAGGATTTAGTACTTGCCAACTCATTGCTTACTAACACCGGAAACGGTTACAGAGCCCGCAGGGTGGCAGCCCAGGCGTTAGCTTCAAGGGTTGAATTATACAGGGGAAATTGGGTACAAAGCGAAAGATGGGCTGATTCAGTAATCTTAGGTGCTGCTGTTCCTTTAGCTACTGCAACCACTTATTTTAACTTATCGGCAAGTGCTCCAAGTTGGGGAAATGCACATCCCGAAACTATTTTTGCAATAAACTATTTAGTAGGTGAAAATGGTCCTGGATCAGATGGAATACAATATATTAATTACAGAAATATTCCCACCATACAGGGATATGCTGATGTAACAACTCAAACCTCCCTGAGGAATGATATGGGTACAACGGGTGTTGCAGGAATTACATCGGCAGACCAACGGTTCACAAAATTAATTAGTATTCAACTTAAGTCTGGGCAACAAGTATTCTATACAATGAAATGGCCAGGGTTAAAGGGTAATGGTGTTGCTGGTTTAGATGATATCATGATATTGCGCACTTCTGAAATAGTTTTAAACAGGGCAGAAGCAAGGGCCAGGCAGGGTGCTGCTAAAGAAGCATTGGCAATTGCAGATTTAAATCAAACCAGAACCCGTGCAGGGCTGGCAGCATTTCCTACAAGTGGCATAGGAACACCAACAGGAGCTGGTTTAATTACAGAAATATTGAAAGAAAGAAGAGTAGAATTAGCATTTGAAGGTCATCGTTTATGGGATATTTTAAGAACAGGTTCCGATATAACTAAATCTCCTGCTAATATCACTTTGGGTTCAAATCCATATAATTTTTTGTACGCAAATATTCTGCAGGCAGATCTTGATGTAAACCCTAATCTTGTTAAAAATCCAGGCTATTAATCTTACATATCAAAAAAAGAAAATGAAAAAATATAATAAATTATCCTCTTTATTAATTGCAATAGTTTCTGTTTTAATTTTTGCTGGCTGTGTTAAAGACTTAACCGGAACTGTATATAGTGGAGTAGATTTAGTAGAATTTGCAAACCCTATTACCAAGACCGTAACAACTACTGCTGCTGCAAAGTCAGATAGTATTCTTGTACAGTTGGTAGGCAAGCAAAGAACAGTAGCCACTAATATAACTTATACAATTAATGCCTCCTCTACAGCAGTAGCCGGCACAGATTATACAGTAGTAACACCCTCACCAGTTATTATTGCTGCTAATAAAAGCTCCGTTTGGATTAAGTTTACTTTAAATAAAGTAAGCACTGCAAAAACATTGATAGTTAATCTTACTGGTGGTGACTTAGTTACGCCAAGCGCAAATTATAAAACATTTACTTATTCTTTAAAATAAAAGAAGTAGAAAAATAGAAGTTATATTTAATTAAAGAAAGCAGGTTACCGGAACCGACATCATCTGGCAGGGCATCATAAATAACCTTGCTGAATTTTGTAAAATTGATCTGCATCTTTTTGAACTCATCTGCATTGAAGACCTGTTTGAATCCTAATTTATTTGCACAGCTTCTACCCTGCCGCGGTGTAAAAAAGTCATTATAGGATCAAAATTAAATATATTTTTTTGCCTTGGTCGGCATCATACCACCAACTATTTTAAACTGACGCCATGGCCTCGGCTTCGACGAGCTATTACTTGGGAACTACAAATTTACACTCAACTTTTTTGCTGGACTCTTGCGGACAGCAACCGTTAAGAAAAATTTGAAAAGGCTACTTCAGTTTCTGATCTAATAAATGGAGGTATGTTGAAGAAGATGAAACTGCCATGGCAACTGAA
>JBKJSJ010000470.1:0-11821 GCA_046595965.1 Ferruginibacter sp. | reverse complement strand
CGTATCACTTTAAAATGCCTGTCGGCACTATCAAATAATGCCTGGTATAAGTCTGCGAATTCATTGTATAAAAAACCGGTTTTGGTAAAGCAGGCTTTATCTATGATCTGTGTGGCACTTAAGCCAGGCATTGCCAGCCCCAGGTAATGCGGCACGCCACCAAAAGCCATGTACAACTGGGTTAATTGATAACGGTTCAGTTGTACATTGCGGCTTTTTAAAAACATTTCTGTTTCGTACAAAGTAAAGGGCTGCAGGGCTATTTTCTGTGTAATGCGGTTGTGCAACCCGCCTTTATTGCGCACTACGTTTTGAATCATCCAACTGGCGGCAGAACCACAAAGAATAACGGCAAGGTTGTGTTGCCTGCTGGCCCAGCCATTCCAAAACTGCTCAAAGGCTGCAAGAAAATTTGATTTGGGAGTTTGCATCCAGGGGAATTCGTCTAAGAAAAACACTATTTTTTTTTTTCGCATTTTCTTCTGCAAAAGTTTTTGTGTTAATTCAAATGCAGCAAACCAATCTGCTACCACAGGCAGTGCTATATTATTATTCAAATGATTGGCCAATGCTGTGCAATAGCGGCTTATCTGGATATCCGTTTCCACGTTATGTAATCCTGTATATTCAAATACAATTTGCTTTTGCAAATGGTTACGGATAAGGTATGTTTTACCTATTCTTCTGCGGCCATAAACTGCCACTAAATCTGCTTTAGTATTGGCTACAATGCTGTCCAGCAAAAGCTTTTCTTCATCCCGGCCAATAATTATTTCTTCTTTCATTTTATATTATCTTGAGCCAAAACTACAATATTTTATTAGTTTTGGCTCAAGATAGTTTGTATATCCTGAGCCAAAACTACCGGCAAAGGTATAGTTTTGGCTCAGGATATAAAGAGAACAGAAGGGATAAAATATTACAGAAAAAAAATTCAGGAACCCTTAAGTGTTGAAGACCTTCTTAAACACGGGTAGAAATACCAGATAAAAAATTAATTTTTCTTGTCGAGTAACGATTGTAAAAAAGAGGACAGTACCGACAGGATGAGACTAAAGATAAGTGCCCACCAGAAACCATCTATTTTAATGCCATCCATAAATTTATCTGCCAGCAGAATAATAAGTGCATTGATAACAAATAAAAATAAACCCAGCGTAATGATGGTGATTGGAAAAGTAAAAATAACCAGTAAGGGTTTTATAAATGTATTGAGCAATGCCAGCACAAGGGCAAATATTAATGCGTCTTTAAAATCGGGAATGTGCACACCCGATAAAACCCGTGATAAACCATAAGCTGCTGCTGCTGTAATAAGAAGGCGAATAATGAAGTTCATGATTAATAAATTGATAATGAGTTAATGAATAATTGTTGAATGGATAATTTCTTTGATAAGTTAGTAAAAACACTGCATAAAAAAAACAATCATAATCCTCTATCTAAAACCTCTTGAACTCTTGAACCTCTTAAACTTCTTAAACCCCTTAATACACCACCAACTCATAAAACTCCTCTGGCCTCAGGTATTTATTAGCCAGTTCCATCAATTCTTCTGCCGTGGTTTCTTTAATAGCTTTTACCGATTCATAAAAATAAGTTTCATCCAGGTTATTCAGGATAATACTTTTCCACTTAGCCATAATTTGAAAAGGGCCATCCAAATCGCCAAGGATTCCGCCCATCATATAATTTTGCACCAGCAATATTTCTTCCTCCTCTACGGGTTCTTCCCTTAGTTTTTTCATTTCTTTATACACTTCTTCCATGGTGGCCTCACATACATCCTTGCCTGCTTCGGTGCTTATCACCCATGCACTTTGTTGAATATGATTTTGAAGGTAACTGTATATGCCGTAAGTATATCCTTTTTCTTCCCGTATATTACTCATGAGGCGGCTGCCAAAAAAACCACCAAAGATATTATTGAGCACTACTACTTTTTTAAAGTCGGGGTGATGCCTGTTGGGAAAAGGCTGTGCTATGCGAATGGCTCCCTGCACTGCATTAGCATCATTTTGTATCCTGTATTTTTTTTGGTCTGCAGGGCTCGATCCTATTATGGAAGTTTTAAAAGTTGGTTTGCACAAATTAAGTTTTCCAAAAAATTCATTGAGCAGAGGCTGCAGGTTGGCAGGCAACTGACCCGATACAAAGAGGGCGCATTGCCCCTGCAGGTAATACTGTTTGTAAAATTCTTTTAACTCATCTATTGTTAAAGCATCTATATTTTCTGGATGGGTATAAACACCATAAGGATGTTTTTCTCCATATAGGTAACTGTCTATTAACCTACCCGCCACAAACTCGGGTTTCTGCAGGTTTACGGTGAGGCGTTGTTTGCTGTTTTGTTTAAAAATTTCCAGCTCCTGTTCCGGAAAAATAGATTCGGTAAGCATTTCATTCATCACCGGCAATAATACATCCAGGTGTTTGGTAAGCGTATGAAGCGATAAAACTGCAGTTTCATTATAGCAACTGCGGTTGCAGTAAGCACCATAATATTCAAAGGCTTCGTTTAACTGAAAAGCAGAACGTTTGGTTGTGCCATTTTTGAGCATAAAATTGGTAGCTGCGGCTATGCCTTGCCGTTGTTCGTAACAGTTGCCGGCATAAAATACCAGTTCTATCTGTATTACTTCCTGCGCACCTGCATGAATGGTATAAACAGGCACCCCATTACTAAGTGTATAATGATCGTAAGGTTTAAGGTTTAGTTTAAAATTTACTGCGTCTATTATGGAGGGAGCTTCTTTTCTGTTGAGCATTTTTAAATAATATATTTTTTGTGGGCTGCAATATTGATGAGCAGCCGGCATTGATGAGTAATTACCAAAATAAAAAAAGTTTCGCCATCAAATCGATGAACTATTCTGTATGATTTATAAAGTTCCTACGCCTGATTACAGGATCCCTTTCCGGAACAATTGGTCTTCCTTTTCAGATTCTGATTTTAAAGTTTTAATTTTCAACTTATAATTTCTTCCCGCCTTCCCGGCAAAATTTGACTATTTTCAATCTTTCTAAGAAGTATAATTTCTTTCAACATTTCCTCAATTTTATTAAATTTTTCTTAGGGCACCGCTTCAAATGTTTTCAGTATTTGTTGTGTTGAAAGCATGTTTTTAGTTTTGCCAAATTTATCGTTTAATTGGCGGATAAATAATGCATGGTACTGCAGTTGTTTTCATCAAAAATAATGCGGCTCTGCTCTATAATATTTTCTGCAGTTACGGCCCTGTATTTATCCAGTTCCTTGTTCATAAGGTCTGCATCGCCCAGCAGTTCATACATGGCAATGCTAGCTGCACGGTTCATTACCGCCATATCTTCAAATGCCATAGCACTTTCTGTTTTATTTTTTACTTTCTCCAGTTCTGCCGCTGCTACTCCAAGCTCCTGTAGTTTTTTTAATTCTTCATTTACGGCCGCTTCTGCAACTTTAATATCAACGCCTTTCACCAGTTTACCTTCTATTACCATAATACCAGCATCGGTACTGCCCATGTGGTAGCATTCTATATTGCTGAAATATTGTTTTTCTTTTACCAGGCTTTGGTACAACCGGGAAGAACCTCCACCACTGAGCATATCAGAAATTAAATCGGCGGTGTAATAACGGTCGTCTGTTCGGGGATAAATGTGCCAGCATTTATACAAAGCATCCAGGGGAACATCTGCCTTTACCTGCAAAAAGCGGGGAGCGGTTTGTGCAGGTTCTGCCGGCAGGTTGCGGTTGTATTTATGGCCGGCAGGTATTGGGCCAAACCATTTTTGCGTAAGCAGCTTTATCTGCGCCAGTTCTACATTGCCTGCCACTACAAGTATAGCATTGCTGGGATTGTAATGTTTATTAAAAAATGCTTTTACATCTTCCAGCGTGGCATCTTCAATATGCTTTAGTTCTTTGCCGATGGTCATCCATTTATAAGGATGGGTAGTATAAACCAGTTCCCGCATTTTATGCCACACATCGCCATAAGGTTTGCTTATGTAATGCTCTTTAAATTCTTCGCACACAACTTTGCGCTGCACTTCTAAACTTTTTTTGCTAAACGCAAGGCTTATCATTCTATCACTCTCTAACCAAAAAGCGGTTTCAATATTTTCTGCCGGCAACTGGCAGTAATAATTAGTAAGGTCGTTGGTGGTATAAGCGTTGTTTTCTCCGCCAGCCAGTTGCAGTGGCTCATCGTAAACCGGAATATGTTTGCTGCCGCCAAACATTAAATGCTCAAACAAATGAGCAAAACCTGTTTTTGCAGGATCTTCATCCCTGGCACCCACATCATATAATACATTCACCACAGCCATGGGCGTACTTTTATCTTCATGTACCAAAACCCTGAGACCATTATCTAAAGTAAATTTTTCAAAATGAATCATTTTGCAAATTTAAGCCAACCACCCCGGAGGCCATTATTTAATTTGCAAAAACAACCTAAATTAAAGAATGCTGGAAGTTTTTATGCTAAGTTCCTGCAGCTCATTATTGCGCAGTACAATAATCTTAAGCCGCTGGTTAGGCAGCAGCAACATATTTTTATATTGCTGAATATTATGAGAAACATTGTTGCCCACGCTAAATATTTCGTCCCCAATTTTTAACCCTGCCTTATCTGCCGGAGACCCTGGTATTACATCTTCTACCATTATTTTATCATCAATATAATAAATTCCCATGCCGGTATAAGAGTAATCAAATAACTCATTAAAATGACTGTTAGGCTGCAGGTGAATCTCTCTTTGTCCATAATTAATAACCATATTAAATCTTCTCAGCAATTCATTGCCTATTAATCCTCCTGCAAATGGATAAGAAGTAACATTATAATCGTCTTTGTATAGATAAGTAGGTACATTATAAAAACGGTAAGGCCCCAATTTAAGTTCCTTTATTACTGTTAGGCGCATTTGCAACCTGCCTGCCATACCTTCTGCCTGTGTAAGGAGGGGCTTTCTTTTACTTAAAAGTACAGCACTGTCTTTTGCATACTGATCGCTCATTAAAAAACAAAGCCCTGCCCCGGTATCAAAATAAAAATTGTGTTCAAACCGTTTGCGGTCTCTTATCTGAAGATATTGTATGGGTAAAGAAGTAAAGGCAGGCCGGAGTATATACCCCCTGGAGGGATATTGAATTTTACCTGGAGTGTAAACCTCCACAAAAAGACTATCAAAATTTATTTTTACTATATAACGTTTAAAAAAGCTGTAGCCGATTACACCATCTACCCTTTCTCCATATACACTGGTAAGTACTTCATAATTATTTATATGAAAACTAAGGTGTTTTACATCGAGCCCCGGAAAGTGAAGTGTTTTATTAAATACAAAAGCCACTTTTCTTTTGCCCCCAATGCCGGTTATAGTAGTATCAGACTGCTTACTGTTGATGTTAAATTCTGCACAGGTGCTGCTGTCTAATGAAATGCCACCGCTTCCCGTATCTAAAATAAAATTCAGGCTGTCTTGTAGATTTTCAAATGCAGCTCGTATTACCATTACACCTCCACTGTATTGCTTAAAAGGAAACCGGGTGATAAATACCGGTGGGGGAGATGAAATAATTTCCTGCCCTTGTGAAACCAGGGGGAAAATTAAAAAAAGTAAAAGGATTGACTTCATTTGCATAGCAGGATTGGAATATACAACCTAATGCATGTAATTTTGTTGTTTCTTATTTGAATGGCTTTAAGATGCATTGGATAAATGTAATTTAAAATACTATGATGAACATAAACGATTTATATAAAAAGGCCTTGAACTTTGAATTTCTTTCTGTAGAAGAAGGCGTGTTTTTATTTGAAAACGCTGCACTGGCCGAATTGATGTATGTAGCCGATGAGCTACGCAAAAAGCAGGTGCCTCACGGAAAAGTAACCTGGCAGATAGACCGTAATGTAAATACCACCAATGTATGTATTGCCAATTGTAAATTCTGTAATTTTTACCGCATACCCGGCCATGCCGATGCTTACATAACAGACATAGAAACCTATAAAAAGAAAATAGAAGAAACCATTCAGTTTGGAGGCGATCAGTTGCTGCTGCAGGGCGGCCATCATCCGGAACTGGGTCTTTCTTTTTATGTAAACTTATTTAAAGAATTAAAAAGTCTTTACCCCAATATTAAACTGCACACGCTGGGGCCGCCGGAAGTAGCTCATATTACCAAGCTGGAAAAAAGTACACACAGGGAAGTGTTGATGGCACTAAAGGATGCTGGCATGGACAGCCTGCCTGGTGCCGGCGCAGAGATACTAACAGACAGGGTTAGACGATTAATAAGCAAAGGTAAATGTGGCGCACAGGAATGGCTGGATATAATGCACGAAGCACATAAATTAAATATTACTACATCGGCCACCATGATGTTTGGCCACGTGGAAACACTGCAGGAAAGATTTGAACACCTGGTAAAAATAAGAGAAGTACAAAGCCGCAAACCGGCAGATGCTAAAGGTTTTCTTGCTTTTATTCCCTGGACCTTTCAGGATGCAGATACCCTGCTGGCAAAAATAAGAGGCGTACACAACCTTACCACACCTGAAGAATATATGCGCATGATTGCCATGAGCAGAATTATGCTGCCCAATATTTTAAACATACAGGCAAGCTGGCTTACCGTGGGTAAACAAGTGGCGCAACTTTGCCTGAATGGTGGAGCCAATGATTTTGGCAGCATTATGATAGAAGAAAATGTAGTGAGTGCTGCAGGTGCTCCCCACCGTTTTACAAGCAATACCATTCAGCAGGCCATTCGTGAAGCGGGTTTTGAACCACAACTGCGCAACCAGCAATATGGCTGGAGAGAGCTGCCGGTGATGGAAGAACAGGTGATAGATTATTAAATAGTTTTTGTGAAAATTTATAAAAAAACCTTTTCACAAAATCTTTGTTTAATAAACAGACCGCTTATCATTTGAGGGCAGAATGAGTTTAATAAAATTGTACTTTTATTTTACTTAAAATAATAAAGTATGAAAAAGATAATAACATTTGCAGTACTATTAGGCTGCCTTAGTATTGGCCTTAGCTGCACAGCCCAGGACAAAAGCAAACGCCCCAGCCCACCAGCTTTGGTGACACAAAAAATTTCTTCTGGTGCCCAGGTAAGTATTGATTACAGCCAGCCTTCGGTAAAAAATAGGACTATTGGCAAAGACCTGGAACCAAAAGAAGGCCAGGTATGGCGTACCGGTGCCAACGAAGCAACAGTTTTTGAAACGGATAAAACAGTGAAAATAAATGGCAAAGAATTGCCTGCAGGCAAGTATGCTTTGTTTACTATTTCAGGCAAAGAAAACTGGACAATTATTTTTAATAAAACATGGAAACAATGGGGAGCCTATGATTACAAAGAAGCGGAGGATGTTTTGCGTATAATGGCAAAGCCACAAAAATCAGCAAGTTTTACAGAACAAATGACGTTTACCATTGATAAAAAAGGATTGGTAGCTTTAATGTGGGGCGATACGAAAGTTAGCTTTACGGTTCAGTAGATTTTTATAAAATATTTAAAGCAGCTTTTTTAAAAATGCCGAAAAGACGTTAAGCCGGGAAGAATTTATAATCAATTTCTTTTACCGACTTCCCGTTTCGCCGGCATTTTTTTTAAAATTACTCTACCAACACAAACGCTGCCCAATAATAAGGAGAATATTTTTTTCGCATCTCTGCCTGTGCCTGTGTAAAAGATTCGTTGATCGTTTTTCCTTTCATCCAATAAGTATAAAATATTGTCATCAGTTCTGCTGTCTCTTTATCGGGCACCTGCCACAAACTAACAATCATTTTTTTTACGCCAGCCATTTTAAATGCCCTTTGCAAACCAAATACGCCTTCACTTCCTTTTACATCTCCCAGGGCGGTTTCGCAGGCGCTGAGTACTACGAGTTCTGTATTGCTAAGGTTTAATTGAGAAATTTCATAAGCTGTTGCAATACCGTCTTCCACCCCATCAATAGTTGGTTTGCCGGCCCATGCATCATTGCCACCAGCCAATAAAAGGCCGCTTCTCAATAAAGGATCATCTGCCTTTGCATAAATATTATTTTCGTTAAATGCGCTTTCGTTTTTCTTTTTATCGGGCTCGGGCAAAAAGAAACCATGTGTGGCAATGTGCAGCACCTGTGGGGAATGTCCACTTAATGCTTTCAGGTTTTCTTCGGATGCTGCTGTTTTCACAAAATATTTTGTGCCAAGCATATTTTGGTTAAATAATGCTCCAATTTTTTTTACTTCCTCAGCGGTACCGGGCAGGGCGGCCCAGGTGCCATTATTACTGGTTCTCTTTTGAGGCGCATAAATGAGCGGACTGATATTTTGTTTATTGATATTTTGTTTTGCCATTTGCAAAGAATCCATTGTAAAACTTGCATCACCAAACAGGGTAATACCCGAAGGTTTTGTAATTTGATCTTCTTCTGTTCGCAAAACCACCTGCCGGGTGCTGGTAGTTTGCTGCAGATTGTATTTATCAATCAATAATAAAGTACTATCAGCAGGCAATGCCTGAAAAGCAATGCTGTATAATTTGCCTGCCGGAGAGTAGGAAATTTTTTTGATGCCTTTTAAATAGGGTTCTAAAGGTGCCCATACTAATTTATATAAATCTTTGCCCAGCGATGCTGCATTTTTATTTAATTTTTCTACGCCCCTGTAAAATTTATTTACCATAGATGTGACCGTGTTGCCGGCACTGTCAAATAAATGCTGCAGTTGTTTCTCTTCACAGAGAGGAATGAACAGGGGAACAGCATCATTTTTACGAATTATGTAAGCTGCATAGATAAAACTGTCGGTCCATTTTTTATCATAAAGCTGAAAACGGACAAACTCTATTGCAGCCTCACTTTCTTTTAAATGCAACTTTAGGTCAGTTGTTTTAATTTGAAATCCCTGTTGCTGTCTGCGGAACCCGGATGATTTTCGGGATAGTTCTTTTTCCAGCTTTTCTGTTTCAGTTTCCAACAGGCTTAAATTTTCTATTCGCTGTGCAATGGGTAACACGTATTGTTTTGCTAAGGTTGTTTTATTAGATCGCCATAGCGAAAATATTTGTTGTACAGCACTGTCTTTACTGCTTCGCACAGCAGCCAGCACGTTTTGCGTACCTGATAATAATAACGCCTTTAAAAATAGCTGCAGGTTATAATTATCGTTATAAAACTGTGGACTGGCGGTGCGGTAGTTATAAATTAAATTATTGCTGTTATTGTTTAAGTATAATTTATTGGTTAGATAATTTTCTTTTTCTTTTTCTGACAAAACAGCGAATAAGGTAAGCAGGTTTTTTGTTTCTATATCCTGGTATTCTGTAAACAGGGCTGCCGCTTTTTCATATTCTTCAGTAGTTTCATACAAATAGGCAAGGTTGTTTATAGCGGAAGCGTACAGGTCATTTTTGTCTCCATATACTTTTTTAAAGATGTCTTTTACAAGGATAGAAAATTCCTCCGATTTTTTATATTGCTTTGTATCAAGATAAAACACTGCCAGGCTTTGCAGGCTGTTTGCATAATCCGGATGATTTTGCCCCAGTACTTTTTCTCTCATGGCTTTTGCCTCCATATAAAGGGGTTCGGCATTTTGCAACTCATTTTTTTTGTGGTATAATACTGCCATGTTATGTAAAAGAATGGCGTAATAAGGATGTTCTGTTCCATAAGCATTTTTCCATACTTCCTTCACTTCCAAAAATAATTTTATTGCCTCGTCATACAATCCGATATCTGCACAGATATTGGCTAAATCATTAAGGCAGGCCCCATAATCAGGGTGCTTTTCTCCCAATGCTTTTTTGCGTATTTCTTTTGCCTGGTTCAATAAAACAGCAGCATTTTGGAGTTGCCCTATGTTTTTATAAACTGCAGAAAGGTTATACAAATCAGTTGCATAATCCAGGTGATTTTCTCCTAAAATAGCTTTATCGATCTCAATGGCTTGCAGGTAATACGTTTCTGCTTCAGCATAAAGCCCTATATCATTATATAAAACTGCCAGGTTGCTAATAGCGTTAGAATATTCCAAAGTGCCCGTTCCATTTTTTTTATAAAATGCTGCTGCTTCCTGGCGCAGCAGCACCGCTTCTTTGTATTTAATATTTTTTCTAAACAGGAATGCCAGGCTTTCAATGCTTTTTATATAATCCTGGCTATTGCTGCCGTATAATTTTTTTTGCACATTTACCAGTTCAATAAACAGCGGCTCTGCCTGTTCGTATTTTTTTTGCTTGTCATAAAAATTAGCCAGGTTAAACAAAACAGCCTCAAAAAAATATTCATCTGTATTGTTGTTTCTCATAATAGCAACCGCATCCTCATAACAGGTCGCTGCTTTACCGGCGCTATCCATTGCGGCATAAATAAGCCCCAGGTAATTCAATTGCCTTGCATATTCACTAGAATCCAAATCCGTTTGTTTTTTATAATAATCAGCTAATTCTACATAACAGGTTTCAGCATTTTTATAATTGTTCATTTTAAGGTAAACAGAACCCAGTTCTACCAGTGTTGCAACGTAGTCGGGATGAAATACTCCCACTGTTTTTTTCTTTATTTCTTTAACCTGCAAGTAAAGAGGCAATGCTTTTTCATACACTGCCATACTCTTGTGCAACGCAGCCAGGTTGTTTAAAGCGGTGGCATAGTTAGTGCTGTTTTCACCAAATTCTATTTTAGCTGCTTCTACAGCCTGCATTGCAACCGGTATTGCTTTTTCAAATTCTTTGCCTTTATAAAGTTCTATTACTTGCGTGTTCAACTCTTTCCAATAAAGCTTGTTTTGTAAATTTTTAAAATCTTCCGGGTTGTTTAAGAAATCAGTTATCCGGGAATGTTCTTTTTCTAAAGCAATATCGGCGGCTGTTTTTCCGCTTGCATTTTTTAAATTAAATACTGCTTTATTTTGCCAGAGCAATATACATAGTTCCAGGTTGTTGTTAAAAACAGCAAGCATCAATGGCGTAAACCCCTCATTTGTTGCAGCGTTTATATCGGCCCCCTTTTCTATCAGCAACCGGCATGCTTCCACGTTATTACTTTGCACCGCATAAATAAGGGGAGTACCTTTGTCTATTGTATGATTTGTATTGATGTCAGCACCTTTTTCAGTAAGGTATTTTACTGCATTTATTCTTCCTTTTGATGCAGCCCATTGCAAAGCTGTCCAGCCGTTTTCCATTTTGGTTTCAGGATCGTACTCTTTGTCTTCAATATCAATTTTGCGATCTTCAATCAGAAATTTTAAAACATCAATTTTCCCTTCACCTGCTGCCAATCCTACAAGGCTTCCGTAATACCCCGTTTTTTCTTTATCCAGGTAAATGACTCCTTTCTTTTTTGCGTTTGCACCTTTGCTCACCAGGTATTGAACCATTTGCAAATCGGATTTATACACTGCCCACATTAGCATGGAGGCATGATTGCTGTCTGTTGCGTTTACAGCAGCGCCTTTTTCTATTAGCCCTTTTGCTTTAATAAAGTTGTTTTCTTTTATAGCAGATAATAATGCTGGTTCCGTAAAGCTTTGTGCTTTTGCACAAAGAGAAAAAAACAAGAATGCTGCAAAAAGTAAAATAAGTTTCATTCTTTAATTTTAATACTTTTCAAATCTATACAATCGTAACACTACAGCAATGCCCTGTAGCAGGTATAAATATAAAAGAACCTAAGGGTGCAGTTTTATTAAATTGTTTTGATTTATTGCAAAAGCAATTATTTTACTCTACCAACACAAACGCCGCCCAATAATAAGGAGAATATTTTTTTCGCATCTCTGCCTGTGCCTGTGTAAAAGATTCGTTGATCGTTTTTCC